>JAQSXP010000303.1 GCA_029256605.1 Devosia sp.
CCGGCGGCAGGGGCAATGGCCCTGCCCCCATGCGCATCAGCCCCTTGCGGCGGAGCGGATCCACGGTTGCAGCCACGGTGGTCCACAAGTGGAAGTCATGCGGCAGCCGCTTGGGATCACGCTTGGACATGGATGGGTGCCAGCCCGGGTCAGTCGAGCTGGCTGGTGGTGACGACCTTCCAGTTGGGATCGCGCGACTTGGGATTGCGCGCAAAGGTCCATTCATCGGCCACGGTCTGCACCTGGTCGGCATTGCCTTCCACCAGATTGCCGTCCTTGTCGCGAGTAGCCGAAACCACTTCGGCATGGAAGCGCACCGTCACCAGCACGGACTTGCCGTTATATTCTGCTTCGGAAATTTCGACCTTGGGGAGACCCACAAAGGTGAATTCCACGGTCTGCCCCGCCGCTTCGCGGTCGGTGATGGCGCGGTTGAAGCCATCGAACACGTCTTTTTCGAGCAGCGACTTGAGCAGCGCGCGATCGCCCGACGCATAGCCGGTCACGATCATTTCATAGGCCTGCTTGGCGCCATCAAGGAAAGATTTGGGCGTGAAGCCCGCATCGGCGGCCGCAACATCACGCAGGCCTTGGGCCAGCGGGGCATTGCCGCGCGAGTGCTGCTCGATCTCGGCCTCGAGCTTGCGGGCGCGGCGCTCGTCATCGAGATCGGGCTGGCCAGCGGCACGGGGACGCAGCGGCACCACGGTATCGTTGTCGGCAGCGGCGGCTTCCGGCTTGCGACGCTCGACCGGTGGACGCTCGGTTCCCGTCCGCGTTCCCAGCACCGAACGCAGCCGGAATAACACAATCACGGCTACCACGATCACAATGAGAGTGGGCAGATCGAGAAAATCGTCCATCAATGCACCTTTGCTTGAAGCGCCGCAAAGGGCGCTGATGCGCTCGTATGCGCACGAAGTGTTTCTATATATAGGCAAAGCTGACGGCGAAACCAGTTCGCCAGCGGGCAAGTTGCATTGTGTCGCGCCACCCCGTATCTGGCTTAACAAGGAGTGTTCGCGTGATCCGCTATCTGCCGTTTGCCCTGCTGGTGTTGCCTATTGTCGAGATTGCCTTGTTTATCAAGGTGGGACAGACAATCGGTCTTTGGCCCACCCTCGGACTGGTGATCCTTGCGGCGCTCCTCGGTACGGTGCTGCTGCGCCAGCAGGGGCTAAGCGTGCTCACGCAGATGCGCCAACGCATGAACCGGGGCGAGATGCCGGCGCGCGCCATTGCCGATGCGATGATGCTGGGGATCGCCGCGGTGCTGCTGGTGGTGCCGGGCTTTTTCTCCGACATAGTCGCCATTCTCCTGCTGCTGCCGCCGGTGCGCAGCTGGATCTACCGGAGTCTCGCCAAGCGGATGACGGTGGTGAGCACGACGAGCTATCAAAGCTCGACCGGCTGGAGCGAGCGGCGCATCGATCGGCCCGACACAATCGATCTCGACGACGACGAATTCCGCGAAAAATAGGTGCTCCCCGCTTGGCTTGTTCGCCTGAACCAAAGATGCTAGCCAGCGCGCAACAAAAAACCGGACAGAGGACCCACGATCATGGCTGACGAGACCCAGGGCAGCGCCGCACCCCAGGCCAACGCCGCCCCCAGCATGAACCTGGTCGGGCAATATATTCGCGACTTGTCGTTTGAAAATCCGGGCGCACCCGGCTCGATCATGGCCGGCGGTGGTAACCCGGCATTCAACGTGTCGATCAGCGTTGCGGTTAAAAAGCAGGCTGACGAGGTTTTTGCGGTCGAGCTGACGCTCAACGCCAAGGCCAATCGCGAAACCAATCTGCTGTTTGCGGTGGAGCTCGTCTATGGCGGCGTGTTCCGCCTGCGCAATGTCCCCGAGGCGCAGCTCAGCCAGCTGCTGATGATCGAATGCCCGCGCCTGATCTTCCCGTTTGCCCGCCAGGTGCTGGCGAGCGTCACCCAGCAGGGTGGCTTCCCGCCGCTGATGATGGAGCCGGTGGATTTTGCCGCGATCTATCGCCAGAACCTGCAGGCGCTCGCCGCCAAGCAGAATGCCGGCGCTGCCGCACCCGCGGCCCCGGTTTCCGCCGAAGATGCGCAAAGCGACAAGCCGAACTAAAAGCGGTTCTTGCAGAACCAAAAGCAAACCCCGGGCTCGCGCCTGGGGTTTTTTGTTGTCAGGCGCTGAGGCGGGTCGGGATTTCCTCGGCCGCGTATTCGGTCCACAGGGCCTCGGGGCCAAGACCGCTGATGAAAGCGGCATGGGCGGCCAGTTCGGCCTCGGTGAGCCGAGGCGGTAGCGGCAGTGGGCGGCGCGGGGCTGCGGCAAAGCTCGCAAGGGCCGCGGCACCCGAAACATGGCTTTCGGCAACCAGGGCCAGGCTCACCTGCTTGCCGCCGAGCAGTTCCAGATAAACTTCGGCGAGAATCTCGCTATCGAGCAGCGCGCCGTGGAGGGTTCGGCGGGAGTTGTCGATGCCGTAATGCTTGCAGAGCGCATCAAGGCTGACGCGGGCGCCCGGGTGCTTTTCGCGCGCCAGCATCACCGTATCGATGACCGTGTTGGCGAGGGGGCCACGGCCGAGCTTGCCCAGTTCGGCGTTCAAAAAGCCCATGTCAAAGGGCGCATTGTGGATGATGAGGGTGGCGTCGCCGAGAAAGGCGCAGAACTCTTCGGCCACGGCGGCAAAGAGGGGCTTGTCGGCCAAAAACTCGTCGGAGAGCCCATGCACGCGAAAGGCTTCTTCGGGCATGGTGCGCTGGGGATTGATGTAAACGTGGTAGGTCCGGCCAGTCGGGATATGGTTGATCAGCTCGACACAGCCGATTTCCACCAGCCGGTCGCCCGTCGCCGGTGACAGGCCGGTGGTTTCGGTATCAAGGACGATTTCTCGGTTCATGCTGGTTCCTGCTGGGCGCGCAAGCTCTCGACCAAGGCCGCGACTTCCGCATGCGTGGCCGCGAGTGGGCGGCCGGTATCGAAAACAAAATCGGCCCTCCCCTGCTTTTCGGCCTGTGGGAGCTGGCGGGCAAGAATTGTCTGCAGCTTTTCCACGGTCATGCCCGGGCGCGCCAGCGCCCGCTGGCGCTGGATGGCGGGATCGACCACCGTGACGGCGACGCCATCAAAGCCATAGTCGTGGCCGGTTTCATAGAGCAGCGGCACTTCCACGACGGCGAGGGATTCGCCCGCAGAGGCGGCAGCATCGAGGAAGCCTTTTCGGGATGCTGCGCCAATTGCCGCGAGAGGAGGGTGCGATCAACGGCACCATCAACCAGGACGCCTGGGAACAGCGCTTCGACTGCTGGGGCAGCCTCGCCGGCATAAAGCTGCGCAACGGCCGCGTCGGCGGAAAAGACGGGCACGCCATTGGCGGCAAAGGCTGCCAGCACGGCCGATTTGCCTGTCGCGATCGAGCCGGTAAGGCCAAGCCGATACATGCTCAATGATCCAGTGTCGCTTCGATACGGGCGCGCAATTGCGGGGTCACCGCGGGGGTGATGCCGAACCAGGCGGCAAAGC
>JAQSXP010000304.1 GCA_029256605.1 Devosia sp.
CGGTGATTGCCGTGCACGGGCATGGGGCCGTTCCCGACCTGCGCGCCATGGCACAATGCCGGCAGCTGCTCGACATCAACGGTTTTCGCCTGCCCCCCGGGCCGCAGCGGCAAGGCGAGGTCGAGGCCATGATCGGCTGGGCTGCGGCGGATCTGCGGGCGATGGCCGATTGGCTGCTCGATGAAATCAACGCCATCGTGCGCTTCAAGCCGCTGCCGGCCAAACGTCTGCTCGCTGCACGGGTGCTGGGTGTGGTGGCGCAGCTGGAGCGCATGCAGCCAGGTATTAGCAACGAGCGCATCGCGCACTATGCCGGGCTTTGGCTCGAAGCGCTCGACCTTGTGGGGCAGGGCACGCTTGAGCCCGTGGAGCTTGCCGATGGCCGTAGCCCGAATAGGTTGAGTGGCGCTGCCCGTCGCCGCCCGTGGCGCTGACCTCGCACCAGGTGCCATCGCATTCCTTGATCTGGATGCGCAGGCCGGCGCCCAGCCGGGCGCGAATGCCGGACTCGTCGTTGCGATTGGCGCGCAGCGCAATCTCGCCATTGGCTACGACCGGGGTGACATAGCCAACGCGATTGCCCGACAGCAGGTTCTGGTGCACCCAGCCTTCGTCCCCGTCCTGGTCGCGAATCTTGCGCCAGGTGTCGAACTCCTGCACGATTTCCACTGGAATGCCGGCCTGCCGATAGATCCAGGCGATGTCATATTTGGTGCCTGGCCCGACCCGCACATTGATGGGTGTCGAGCGCGTACTGGCAAAGCGCGGCAGCGGCAAGCCACTGGGATTGTCCGCCTGCGCCCAGGCGGGGCTGGGCATCAGCGGGCCCGGCATGGCCAGCAGTGCCGCTAGAACGGGAAGAAGCGCCAAACGCGCAGGGGACCGCATTGCGCTGCGGAACACGCTAAACATGACTTTGCACAAGGAATACATTTGTCCTATCACTAAGCCATGATCCTTAATGGTCGCTGAAAACGGAAGGCCTCGTCCTCCGCCACGCATCGGGACCGCATGACCGGCACGAAACCCAAAGTCCTTGTCACCCGCCGCCTGCCCGAAGCGATCGAGGCGCGCATGGCGACATTGTTTGAAACCCACGTCAACGAGGCCGATGGCAGCCTGACGCCCGCCGACATCGTCGAGGGCTGCATCGGCATGGATGTGCTGGTCTGCTCCATCACCGACCGGATCGATGCGCCGCTGATTGCCGCCTTGCCCCCGTCGGTACGCATGATCGCCCAGTTCGGCAACGGGGTCGACAATATCGATGTGGAAGCGGCCTGGGCGGCGGGGCTGACCGTCACCAATACCCCAAGCGTTCTGACCGACGACACCGCCGAGATGGCCATGGCGCTGATGCTGGCGCTGCCGCGCCGGCTGGTGGAAGGCACCCAGATGCTGCTGCGCGAGCCGGTCTGGGCGGGTTGGTCGCCGACATCCATGCTGGGGCATCGCCTGCGCGGCAAGGCGCTGGGGATCGTGGGCATGGGGCGGATCGGCACGGCGGTGGCACAGCGCGCCCGCGCCTTCGGGCTCAATATCCATTACTGGTCACGCAACCGGCGCCCGCCGGGGCTCGAAACACCTTTGGGTGCCACCTTCTGGCCCGAGCTCGACGCCATGCTTGAAGCGGTCGATATCGTCTCGTTGCACACGCCGCTGACGCGCGAAACCGTGCAGATCCTGCATGCCGAGCGGCTGGGCCGCATGCGGGCGGGCAGTTTCGTCGTCAATGTGTCTCGCCCCGAACTCATCGATGAGCCGGCGCTGGTCGCGGCGATCGAAACGGGACATCTGAGTGGGGCGGCGCTCGATGTGTTCGAGCACCGGCAGGGGATCAATCCCCGGCTTCTCCGGCTGGCGCAAAACCACAAAGTGGTGCTGACCGCCCATATGGCCTCGGCGACGCTGGAAGCGCGGGTCGAGATGGGGGAAACCGTGATCGTCAATATCCGCGCCTTCATGGATGGGCACCAGCCACCCCATCGCGTGCTGCCCGATGGTGTGCCCAAACCCGTGCGCCTCGCCAGCGCGTGAGCGGACGCGGTGCGTTGGGGCGTTGACTAGGACCTGGGGAGGGCCTAAGGGGCCGCAATGAGCAGAGACCAAAAGCCCCTCGGGCCATCCCAGCGCATGTTGCGCGTCGGCGAACTGGTGCGCCACGCACTGGCCGCCATTTTCGCGCGCGGCGATGTAGAAGACGATGCACTGCATGGCGCGGTGATCACCGTGCCCGAAGTGCGCATGAGCAATGATCTCAAGATCGCCAATGCCTATGTGATGCCGCTGGGCGGCGAGCATGCCGAGGAGATCGTGGCGGCTCTCAACCGACACCGCAAGTTCATCCGCGGCCAGGTGGCGCCCCAGATCAACATGAAGTTCGCACCCGAGCTGCGCTTTTTCGTTGACGACACCTTCGAGGAGGCCAGCCGCATCGATGCGCTGCTGCGCTCGGATCGCGTGCAGCGTGACCTCAAGGCCGATGCCGACGAGGGCGATGACGAGGACGATACGTCCCGGTGAGTGCCCCCAAGCGCGTCAAGCGCCCCGTTTCGGGTTGGGTGGTGCTCAACAAGCCATTCGACATGACCTCGACCCAGGCCGTCGGCAAGGTGCGCTGGCTGTTCAGCGCCGCCAAGGCTGGCCATGCCGGCACGCTCGATCCGCTGGCGACGGGCATCCTGCCCATCGCGCTGGGGGAAGCGACCAAGGCGGTGCCGCAAGTGCAGGACGGCACCAAGCGCTATCGCTTCGCCGTCACCTGGGGCAGCGCCACCACCACCGATGATGCCGAAGGCACGGTTGTTGCGACCTCCGAGCACCGGCCACAAGAAGCCGAGTTGCTGGCGGTGCTACCGCGCTTTACCGGGGAATTGCTGCAGCGGCCGCCGATCTTTTCGGCGCTCAAGATCGATGGCGAGCGCGCCTATGATCTGGCGCGGGCCGGTGAAGCGGTGGAACTGGCGGCCCGGCCGGTGCAGATCGATACGCTCAAGCTGATCGAGCATGGCCCTGAGCGGTCGGTGCTCGAAGTCACCTGCGGCAAGGGCACCTATGTGCGCTCGCTCGCCCGTGACATCGCCGAAGCGCTGGGCACGCGCGGCCATGTAGGCATGCTGCACCGGGCAGCCGTGGGCCCGTTCACCGATGCCGACGCGATCACCATCGAGCAGCTCGAAGCGGTCGAGCTGGAGGGGCGCGACGCCATGCTGCTGCCCGTGGCGGCGGGCCTGGTGGAATTGCCCGAATTGCGGCTCGACGCCTTGCAGGCCAATGCGGTGCGTCATGGCAATGCGGTGCTGCTGACCGGTGCGCGGGCGCCGGTGACGCTTGAGGAGGCCTGGGCCAGCCATGCTGGCCGGGCGATTGCGACGGGCTCGGTGCAGTTCGGGCAGTTCCAGCCGCGGCGAGTGTTTAACTAGCGCCGCAACGGAACCCCTCTCCCTGCCTCGCCTTAATGGTGCACAACCAGGAGGCAGAGATGATTGAAGACAAACTGCGCGAAACCATTGTGGGTGAACTGCAGCGCCAGGCCAGCAACAAGCCTGAC
>JAQSXP010000305.1 GCA_029256605.1 Devosia sp.
AAGTCGATTTGCCGCAGCTCGACGCCACGCCCCTCGAACTCGGCCAGCTGGCCCGGCTCGCGCGAGCCCGCAATGATCCGCCGTGCGCCGCGCGCCAGCAATTCTTCCACCACCAGCCGGCCCAACTGGCCACCGGCCCCGGTCACCAGCACGCTTCTATCGGCAAAACGGCTCATCATCATGCTCCTTGCTTGGGCTCGAGCCGGGTGCCGCTTGGCACGGGGCTTATGCCCAAGACTTAATGAGCGCGCCGCCCGGTTGAAAGGAGGCACCTGCCTTATACCGCCCCCCAGCCTCGCCCAGGCCCGGCGACAAGGCGTCCCATCGCCGAGATTGGTAATTTCGCGCGAAATCACCTATTTACTACTCAGCTAAATCAACCCGAATCGATACCGTGACCGATACGCCCGACACCGGAACCGGCGCGCCCCCGCCGTCCGACGATATCGCCCTCATCTCCATCACCGACGAGATGCGCAAATCCTATCTCGATTACGCCATGAGCGTGATCGTGAGCCGGGCTTTGCCTGACGTCCGCGACGGCCTCAAGCCCGTGCACCGGCGCATCCTGTTCTCGATGAGCGAGAATGGCTACGAGTGGAACAAGCCCTATCGCAAGTCGGCCCGCGTGGTCGGCGACGTTATCGGTAAATACCACCCGCACGGCGATCAGTCCGTCTACATGGCGCTGGTGCGCATGGCCCAGGATTTCTCCATGGGCCAGCTGCTCGTGGAAGGGCAGGGCAATTTCGGTTCGGTTGACGGCGATATGCCCGCCGCCATGCGCTACACCGAAGTGCGCATGCAGCGCATCACCAACAGCCTGCTCGACGATCTCGACAAGGACACCGTCGACTTCCGCGACAACTATGACGGCTCCGAGCGCGAGCCTTCCGTACTGCCCGCGCGCTTCCCCAATATGCTGGTCAATGGCGGCGGCGGCATCGCGGTGGGCATGGCCACCAATATCCCGACCCACAACCTCGCCGAAACCATCAACGCTTCGCTGGTCCTGCTCGACAACGCCGACGCGACGGTCGACGATCTGCTCGAAGTCCTGCCCGGGCCCGATTTCCCCACCGGCGGCATCATCCTTGGCCGCGCCGGTATCCGTTCCGCCTACGAAACCGGCCGCGGCTCGGTCATGGTGCGCGGGCGCGTCGCCATCGAGGAAGTGCGCAAGGAACGCGAAGCGATCAT
This sequence comes from Devosia sp., assembly GCA_029256605.1. Classification (GTDB taxonomy): domain Bacteria; phylum Pseudomonadota; class Alphaproteobacteria; order Rhizobiales; family Devosiaceae; genus Devosia. The sequence goes on from JAQSXP010000305.1 coordinate 1,201, forward strand.
CATCACCGAGTTGCCCTATCAGGTGAACAAGGCAGCGCTGGTGGAAAAGATCGCCGAACTCGTGCGCGACAAGCGCATCGAGGGCATTTCCGACATGCGCGACGAATCCAGCCGCGAAGGCATGCGCGTCGTCATCGAGGTCAAGCGTGACGCGCTGCCCGATGTCGTGCTCAACCAGCTCTATCGCTACACCCAGCTGCAGTCCTCCTTCGGCTGCAACTTCGTGGCGCTCAATGGCGGCAAGCCGCAGCTGATGAACCTCAAGGAAATGCTGGAGGCCTTCATCGCCTTCCGCCACGAGGTCGTCACCCGCCGCGCCCGGTTCCTGCTCAACAAGGCCCGCGACCGCGCCCATATCCTCGTTGGCCTTGCCGTCGCCGTTGCCAATATCGACGAGGTCATCGCCCTGATCCGCACCGCGCCCGATCCGGCGACCGCGCGCGAACAGCTGATGACCCGCCGCTGGCCCGCCGCCGATGTGGCGCCGCTCATCGCGCTGATCGACGATCCGCGCCACCGCATCAACGAGGACGGCACCTTCAACCTCTCCGAGGAACAGGCCCGCGCCATCCTCGAGCTGCGCCTCGCTCGCCTCACCGCCCTTGGGCGCGATGAAATCGGCGAAGAGCTCAACGGCCTTGGCCTCGAGATCAGCGACTATCTCGAAATCCTGCGCTCGCGCGAGCGGGTGGTCGCCATCATCCGCGAGGAACTCGAAGCCATCCGCGACCAGTTCGGCGCCCCCCGTCGCACCGAAATAGCCGACAGCCTCGCCGATTTCGACGACGAGGACCTGATCGCGCGCGAAGACATGGTCGTCACCGTCTCTCACGGCGGCTACATCAAGCGCGTGCCGCTTTCGACCTACCGGGCCCAGCGCCGCGGCGGCAAGGGCCGCTCGGGCATGCAGACTCGCGACGAGGATTTCGTTTCGCGCCTGTTTGTCGCCAGCACCCACACGCCCGTGCTGTTCTTCACCTCGCGCGGCATCGCCTACAAGCTCAAGGTCTGGCGCCTGCCGCTCGCAGCCGCCAATGCCCGCGGCAAGGCGCTGATCAACATCCTGCCGCTCGATCAGGGCGAACGCATCACCTCCATCCTGCCGCTGCCCGAGGACGAGGCCACCTGGTCCGATCTCGACATCATGTTCGCGACCTCGCGCGGCACGGTGCGCCGCAATTCGCTGGCCGATTTCACCTCGGTCAACCGCAACGGCAAGATCGCCATGAAGCTCGACGAGGGCGACCGCATCGTTTCCGTCGAAACGGCGAGCGCCACCGACGACATCATGCTCACCACCGCACTGGGCCGGGCCATCCGCTTCGGCATCAACGATGTGCGTGTGTTCAAGGGCCGCGATTCCACTGGCGTGCGCGGCGTGCAGCTGGGCGAGGGCGACACCGTCATCTCCATGTCGATCCTGCGCCACTTCGAGGCCACCCCGGCCGAGCGCAACACCTTCATCAAGCAATACGGCGCCAACCGCCGTGCCGCGACCGGCGAGGAAGCCGAGCTCGAAACCACGGGCGATGAGGGCGATGAGGATGCCGGCGTCACCGCGCTCTCGGTCGAGCGCTACGCCGAAATGGACGCGGCTCAGCAGTTCGTTCTCACCGTCAACGAGCGTGGCTTTGGCAAGATCTCCTCGTCCTATGATTTCCGCCTGTCCAACCGCGGCGGCAAGGGCATCCGCGCCACCGACCAAAGCAAGCTCGACGAAATCGGCCATCTCGTCGCGTCCTTCCCCGTTGAAGAAAGCGACCAGCTGATGCTCGTGTCCGATCGCGGCCAACTGATCCGGGTCCCGGTTGACGGCATCCGCTTCTCGAGCCGCGCCTCCAAGGGCGTGCGCATCTTCTCGACCGGCGCCGGCGAAAAGGTCGTTTCGGTCGAACGCATCAGCGAGCCCGAAGGCGATGACCCCGGCGAAGTCGACGGCAGCGACGCCGTCGCCCCCTCGGGCGAATGATCCCAACTATGCCGCGGTGGTGGCGCTCCTCGTCTTTACCTGGCAGCAAGGCCCAGTCGTCCTCGCCCTATTTGCGCTCTGCTTGGCGCTGCCCTATCTCACCGCCGGCCCGGTGCTAGCCATCTATGTCGATCGCCTGCCGCTCCGGCCCGTGTTGTTCTGGAGCAACCTCGCGCGTGCCCTAGCCACCTCTGCCCTCCTAGTCGCCCCCGATACGGCAGCTGTGCTGGTCCTGGTCTTCATCCGCGGCTGCATAGATTCCGCCTTCAACCCCGCGCGCCAATCCGCCATCCAAGCTTCCACCCCGGCCGACCTCCTGTCGCAGGCCAATGGCCTCCACCACGCCATCAACCAGGGCTCCAAGATCCTCGGCCCGGCCTTGGGCGGGCTGTTGCTGACGGTGCTGTCGCCGCAAGGCGTCTTTGCCGTCAACGCCGCCTTCTCCCTTCTTGCCGCGCTTCTCGTGCTCCCCGTCCAGCTGGCCCCGCACCAGCCCACCGCCACGCAGGAACGCTTTTCCGTGGCGCTCCTCGCCGGAGTTGCCGAGTTCGGCCGCAGCCGCCTCCTGCTGATCGCGCTGGTGTTCTCCGCCACCGCGTTCTTCGCCTTCTTTCTCTACGACACCTTTATTGCCCTGCTGCTTGATGATCTCGGCTATGGCCCATCTGCGCTGGGGTATTCGTTGGCTTGTTCTGGCCTCGGCGGGCTGCTCGGCGCCGTGCTTGCCGGTCGGCTCCCTCCGGGGAACCCGCTCGCCACCATGATCAGCGGGGCCCTCACAGCCGGGCTCGCCGTTGGTGCGCTTGGCGTTGGTGCCGCGCTGGGCCTCGGCGTGCCGCTCCCAGCTTTCCTTGCGCTAATGGCAATCATGGGCGGCTCCACGGCCTTCATGCTCGTGCCCTATCGCACAATCATCCAGGCTGAAACTCCGCCCGGTCGCATCGCCCGCGTCACGGCAGCCGGAGAGGCCGTAATCACAGCGATAATGCTATCCGGGCCCCTTATCGGCAGCTTCATTGCCACTCTCTGGGGCAACGCCGCGGCCTTCCTCGCCGGCGCCTGCGTGCTGCTTCTGCTCGCCTTTGCCGGCCTGGTCATCCTTGCACTCCGCCCCCGCCCGTGACACAAACCCCAAAACTGCGCGGAGGGGCACATGAGCAGGCTGGTAGGGTTTTATCCCGGATCGTTTGACCCGCGGCAAGCGCACCGATACCGAGTTTCGCGTCGTCGATTTCTCCGGCCTCATGGTCAATGCGGCGCGCGAGCATGGCGCCAAGCTCATCATTCGCGGCCTGCGCGACACCACCGACTATAATTACGAGATGCAGATGGTGGGCATGAACGCCCAGATGGCGCCCGATCTGCAGACCGTCTTCCTCCCGTCCAGCCCTCCCGTGCGGCACATCTCGGCCACATTGGTGCGGCAGATTGCCGAAATGGGCGGCGACATCGCCGCCTTTGTTCCTCCCATTGTGCTCAAGGCTCTGCAATCCAGATGACCAACGCTCTTCGCCCGACCCGCCGCCTGTTCAGCGCCCTGGCGCTCGCCGCTCTTGCTCTCGGCGCGGCTCCCGCCTTTGCCCAGGAAACGCCCACCGGCACGCCGCACCTGCTGCTGACGCTCGAAGATGGCGTGGTCGATATCGAACTGCTGCCCGAGATTGCGCCCAAGCATGTCGAGCGCGTGGTCACCCTGACCAATGAAGGCTTTTACAACGGCCTCGTTTTTCACCGCGTGATCGAGGGCTTCATGGCCCAGACCGGCGATCCCACCGGCACTGGCATGGGCGGCTCGGAACTGCCCGACGTCGAAGCCGAGTTCAACAGCGAAAGCTTTGGCCGCGGCGTCTTGGGTGCTGCCCGCTCGCAGAACCCCAATTCCTTTAATTCCCAGTTCTTCATCACCACCGGCGACGCCTCGTTCCTTGACGGGCAATACACCGTGTTTGGCAAGGTCGTCTCGGGCATGGACGCCGTCGAAGCCATCGAGAAAGGCCCCCAATCGGCCAATGGTCAGGTCGAAAACCCCGACAAGATCGTCGAAGCCAAGATCGAATATAAGTAAGCCGACCTGGGGTTGACCCGTCGCGGGCGCCCCACACGCGACGTCATCCCGGCCTCGAGCCGGGATCCATGCTGCGATCCATCACCACGGCAGGGCCGCGCGGTGCTGCTGAACCGCCCTTGGGTGGTTGCACCCGCCGCCCAT
>JAQSXP010000306.1 GCA_029256605.1 Devosia sp.
ACTGCCGAGCGGCGCCTGGGCGTGCTCCAGTCGCTCGAAAGCTTGGGCGCCGGCTTCCAGCTCGCCAGTCACGATCTCGACATCCGTGGCGCCGGCAATCTCCTCGGCGACGAGCAATCCGGCCATATCCGCGAAGTCGGCTTCGAGCTTTACCAGGCCATGCTTGAGGAAGCTGTCGCCAATCTCAAGAACGGCGACGCCGATTACGAGGACACCAACGAGTGGAGCCCGCAGATCTCGCTGGGCATGCCGGTGATGATCCCCGAGAACTATGTCCCTGACCTGCAACTGCGCATGCAGCTCTACCGGCGCCTGGGTGACCTCACCGATATTCGTGAGATCGATGCTGCCGGCGCCGAACTCATTGACCGTTTCGGCCCCTTGCCCGAAGAAGTGGAAGTGCTGCTCAAGGTCATTCTCGTCAAGGCCCTGTGCCGTCAGGCCAATGTTGAGAAGGTGGATGCCGGCCCCAAGGGCGCGGTGTTGACCTTGCGCAACAACGAGTTCCCCAATCCGACCGCCCTGGTGCGGCTGGTCGCCGACCCTGCCAGCCAGGTTCGCGTCAAGCCCGATCAGAAACTGGTCTTTGCGCGCAACTGGCCCACCCCGGAGGCTCGTCTCAAGGGTGCCGCCGCCATCCTGTCGCGCCTAGCTAAGCTCGCTGCCGTCGAGGGGTAGGGGGCCCCGCATAATCCTTTGGCAAGAACGTCATGTTATTGCCCGATTTCAGCACTTGAAGGGCTACCAAGAATTGGGTGGCACCCTGTCACCGGCTCCGCCAGAAAGCCAAGGAACGTTTATGATCTTCAGGAAACCTCTCGTAGCCGGAATTACTGCGGCAGCACTTCTGCTTTCGCCCCTGTCCACCTTCGCGCAGGACACCCCTGCACCAGCCGCTCCCGCGGCCGAAGCTCCAGCCGATGCCGCCGCGCCTGCGGCTGGCGCACCCGCCGCTGCTGCTGGTGGCCCCACGCAGAACTGGCTGAAGGTTTGCGATCCCCTGCCCAACAACCAGAAGGCCTGCATCATGCGCCAGGTCGTGCTGGCGAACGGGCAGTTCCTCGGCTCCTTCCTGCTGCGTGACGATCCGGGTCAGGAAAGCCGCCTGCTTGCCGTTGCCGCGGTGCCGCTTGGCGTGCTGCTCCCCTTCGGCCTGACCTGGCAGATCGACGGCTCCAAGCCCGTTCGTGTGCCCTTCATGCTCTGCGACCCGACCTCTTGCGCGACCCAGCTTGTGATCAACGAGGCCTATGTCAATTCGCTCAAGAAGGGCAGCAAGCTCAAGCTGACCGCCAAGAACCGCCAGAACGAAGATCTCGTCATCGAAATCAACCTGGCCGGCTTCACCGCTGCCTATGATGGCGACGCTTCGCTGACCTTTGACCAGTTCCGCCAGGAAACCAGCGGCGAGAACGCGCTCGAGCAGGTTCTGCAGGATCGCGCCGAGCAGCTGCGCCAGCAGCTCGACGGTGGCGCTGCCGCCCCTGCCGATGGTGCTGCCCCCGCAGCATGCAGCAAAAGGCGCGGGTAACCGCGCCTTTTGTGTTTCTGGGTCTAGCGGATGCCCATGCCGAGCGAAAAGGCCTGCCGGCGCAAGCCGGGGAGCAGCTTGAGTGCCCATAGCCCGGCCGAGCGCACGGCCTGGGCCGGCAACATGTCCGCCAGCAGCGAGCGGAACAGCGCATCGACCATGCCGCCAGTGCGCGCCAGATCCGCGGCCCGCCGCTCCGAATAAGCCTCGCTGACTGCCTCGCCCCAGCCCTGGTTGGCCGTGTTGACGCCCTGCAGCACGGCTGCCAAATCTGCCACATCGCGCAAGCCCAGATTGAGCCCCTGCGCTCCGATCGGGGGGAAGGCATGGGCCGCTTCACCTACCAATACGACGCCGCGCGCCCCCGCTCGCTCGACACTGAGTGTGCTCAGCGGAAACACATGTGCGGGGGTGACGAGGGTGATCGCGCCAAACAGATGCTGCGACTTCGCCTGAAAGATCGGCAGCAGACGCTCAGCGCCGCCGGCCTGCGCCTCGCGCAGCACTTCACGATCATCGATCCACACCAGATTGGCCCGGCTGTCGCCTGCTGGCACCAGAGTGAACGGACCTTGCGGGTAGTGAAACTCGACCGACATGCCACCAATCGGCCGCGCCAGTTCTAGGTCGCAGACCAGCGCCGCCTGCGTAAAGCCGTTCTCGCGGGCCCGGAATCCGGCGGCGGACCGGATCAGCGATTTTTTGCCGTCCGCCCCAACGATCAGCGGCGCCCGCAGGCGCGATCCATCGGTCAGGGTCAGTTCTGGCGCCTCAGGCCCATGGGCAAATTCGGCGACCCCAATCGGGCGGGTTTCGAGATTGGGCAATTGCGCAGCCCGGTCCCAGAACTGGGCAAGCAAGCGCTGATTAGCAAAATTCCAGCCAAACGCCTCCAACCCGGATTCGCGCGCCTCGAACAAGGTCTCGGGTGCGCGGATCAGCCGGTCGGTAGCATCGATAATCCGGATTTCGCTCAGTCGATGCCCCAGAGCCTCGGGCTCATCGATCAGGCCTGCCGATCGCAAAAACTGGACGCTCGGCATCATCAAGGCAGAGGTGCGTTTATCCACCGGCCCCTGCGGCGCGAGATGGATCACTTGCAGCCCGGTCCTGGCGATCGCGATTGCCGCCGCTACGCCGACAAGCCCGCCGCCCACGACGATGGCATCGGCGTCGCTACCAACTACAGCGCTCGGATCTGGCAGGTCTGACATGGAAAGCCTCGGTTGAACTTTAGGGTGAACTAGCATTTCCCGGCAGGGTGAAGCCAGCGCTCGGGCAAACTGCTGGGGGAAGTTCGGAAAACACAGAGTTGCACTTCTCTCGCGCACCGGACCAGCCTAGATATGGTGCCCAGACAGCCGAGATGGAGTCTTGAATGCTGGAACTGCTCACCGATCCTAATGTGTGGATCGCTTTTGCTACCCTGACGGCGATGGAGATCGTCCTGGGGATCGACAACATCGTCTTCATCTCCGTGCTCGTCTCGCGCTTGCCGCCCGAGCAGGCCGACCGCGCCCGCAAGATCGGGCTCGCCTTGGCTCTGGTCTTCCGTATCTTGCTGCTTCTCGTCATCAGCTGGATCATCAGCCTGACGCAGCCGGCGATCAGCGCCTTTGGACTTGACCTGTCCTGGAAGGACCTCATTCTCATCGCTGGTGGCTTGTTCCTCGTCTACAAGGCAACCCACGAAATGCATGCGGCCATTGAGGAACCGCATGAGGCTGATCTCGCGAAGAAGGCCACGGCGGCATTTGCTGCCATCATTGGTCAGATCATCGTGATCGATGTGGTTTTCTCAATCGACTCTATCGTCACCGCTGTCGGCATGGCCGATCATGTGGAGGTTATGATCGCTGCAGTGATCGTGGCGGTGGCTGTGATGTTCGTTGCATCGGGCCCCGTTGCGAAGTTCGTCGCGGATCATCCCACCACCAAGATGCTGGCTCTGGCCTTCCTGCTGCTGATCGGCATGTCGCTGGTTGCCGACGGTTTCGGCTTCCACATCCCCAAGGGCTATATCTACTCGGCCATGGGCTTCTCGGTGCTGGTCGAGGCCATCAACATCATCGCCAAGAACCGCAAGGCAAAGAGCGCTGGCCCTGTGGCGCCGTTTACGGGGCCCAGCGGCGCCATCAGCGGCAATTCGGGCGCTGCTGCGGCGGCACCCCGGTCGACGGGTAAGTCGACACCGATGAGCCGGGCGCAGTCGCGCCCCAAATCCGCCCCGCGCAAGCCCCGGAGTTGAGCATGAGCAAGGCAATAGTTGTTCGCCAGACCGGCGGTCCTGAAGTCATGGAATGGACCGATTGGACCGTTCCCACACCAGGCGAGGGGCAGGTCGCGGTGCGCCAGACCGCCATCGGCCTCAATTTCATCGACACCTATCAGCGGTCGGGTCTCTATCCGCTGCAAACTCCATTCGTCGCCGGCAATGAGGGTGCGGGTGTCGTCACCGCCGTGGGTCCGGGCGTCACCGATCTCCAGGTCGGTGACCGGGTCGCCTATCAGGGCCAGGTTGGAGCCTATGCCGAAGAACGCCTGCTGACGGCCGACCGCATCGTGCGTATCCCCGATGAGGTGGACGACCAAACTGCTGCCGCCGTGATGCTCAAGGGCCTTACCGCCTTTTATCTCCTGTTCAAGACCTGGCCGGTCAAGGCGGGCGAAACCATCCTCTGGCACGCCGCAGCGGGCGGCACTGGGCAGATCGCCACGCAATGGGCCAAATCGCTCGGCGTCCGGGTCATCGGCACGGCCGGCAGCGACGAGAAAGTGGCGCTGGCCCTCGAGCACGGCTGCGAAGCGGTCATCAACTACAAGACCGAGGATTTCGCCGGCCGCGTGCGCGAGCTGACCGAGGGCCGCGGCGTCGATGTTGTCTATGACGGCGTTGGCAAGGCGACCTTTGAGAAATCGCTCGATTGCCTGCGCCCGCGCGGCTTGATGGTCAGCTTCGGCAATGCCTCGGGCGTGGTGTCCATCCCTGACATCACCGTGCTCTCGCGC
>JAQSXP010000307.1 GCA_029256605.1 Devosia sp.
TGCGCGCGGTGCTGCTGCCGGCGCTGCGCCACCGGGTGCAGCTTAACTTCGAGGGCAGCGCCGAGAATGTGTCGCTCGAGGATCTGATGGGCAAGCTCTTTGAGCAGAGCGTGCGGGCGGTCGCATGAGACCCGATTCGCGCCTGCTCGAAGACCTGGTGGTGGCGCGCTATCGCCTCAACCGGGCGCAGGCCTCGGTTGGCGTGGGCGAGCGGCGCTCGCCGAACAAGGGCGCCGGCATGGAATTTGCCGCCCACCGGCCCTATCGAGAGGGCGATGATGTGCGCAATCTTGATCCAAGGCTGCTGGCGCGGCTGGGCGAGCCCTATGTGCGCGAATATTTCGGCGATCGGCAATTGCCCGTTTACGTGCTGCTCGATGGCTCGGCCTCCATGCTGACCGGGGAGCCGCAGAAATATCAATTCGGCGCCCTTCTGGCCCAGCTGCTTGGCTTCATCGCGCTCGCTTCAGGCGACCGGGTGCAACTGGGTGTAGCCGGGGGCAAGCGGGTGGATTGGTCGCCCCAATTGCAGGGGCAGAACCGGGCCGAGATCCTGTTTGACTGGCTCGCCAAGCGCCCGACCGGCGGGCGCACGCCATTCGGGCAGGCGCTGGCGCAGGCGCGGGGCGAGCTCAAACCGCGGGCGATGGTGCTGCTGGTGAGCGATTTCATGGATGACGGGGTGGAAGGCCAGCTCAAGCTGCTGGCCGGGGGTGGGCACGACCTTATCGCTATCCATCTCGCCTCGCCGCAGGAGATCGATCCGTCGGGGCTGGGCAGCGGGCCGGTGCGCCTGAGCGATGCCGAAAGCGGGGAAGCGCTCGATCTCTCGCTCAATCCGGCAGTGCTGGAGCGCTATCGGGCGGCGTTTGGGCAGTGGCGGGGGCAGCTGGAGCAGACGATTTCCCGCGGCGGGGCGGGGCAGTATTTCTTTCTCTCCAGTGCGGCGGATCTTAAGCAGTTTATCGCGCTTGATCTACGGCGAAGATCCGTAATTTCCTGAATCAATGGGTTGCCAGCTTTGTGATCGCCAAGTTTGATGGTCGGATGAGAAGTTGCATTGGTTCGGCGAAGACGGGCTTGTTATCACTCTTCCACTCTGCCCGGCCGGATCTTGGGGCTTGGTCAAGGTAGGGAGAATAAAGACTGTGACTTTCATCAGTACCAAATTTGTATCGGCGGCCGCCCTGGCCGCGGCGATGCTGGCGAGCGGCGCCGGTCTTGCCCAGGAGGCGGCCCCCGAGGCGGCTGCTGCTCCCGTCGATACCGCAGCTTATTCCGAGACTGTTGAGACCATCCTGGCTGATCCCAAGTTCGATGCTGCCGTGCAGTATCTCGACGCCAATTACGACCAGATGATCACCGAGTTCGAAGAGCTGACCGAGATCCCCTCGGGCCCCTTCATGGAAGAAGCCATTTCCGCCCGCTATGCCGAACTGCTGGAAGCTTCGGGCCTGACCGAGGTCAAGGTCGACGAAGAAGGCAATGCCATCGGCGTGTGGAAGGGCACCGAAAGCGACGGCAAGTTCCTCGTGGTTTCGGCGCACCTTGATACCGTGTTCCCCGAAGGCACTGATGTCACCATCGAGTGGAAGGGCACCGAAGCCCATGCCCCCGGCGTGCGCGACGACAAGATGAGCACGGCCATTATCCTGGCCTATGCCCGCGCCATGAAGGATGCGGGGATCGAGACCAAGGACGATATCCTGTTTGTCGGCACCGTGGGCGAGGAAGGCCCGGGCGATCTGCGCGGCGTGCGCTACCTCTTCAACGAGGGCGAATATGCCGACAAGATCAAGGGCTTCTTTTCGGTTGAAGGCGGCTCGGCCGGCAGCGCCACCGTGGGTGGCACGGGCTCGGTTCGTTATCGCGTGCACTTCAAGGGCCCGGGCGGCCACAGCTTTGGTGCCTTCGGCCTCGTCAACCCGGCCTATGCACTGGCCGACTTCATGACCAGCTTCTCCCAGATCCAGGTGCCAACCGAGCCCAAGACCACCCATAGCGTGGGCATCCTTGCCGGCGGCACCTCGGTCAACTCGATCCCCTTCAGCGTTTCGGCCGATATCGACATGCGCTCCAACGAGCCTGCCGAACTCGACAAGGTGCATGAGCGCATGAAGGTGATTGCCGAACAGGCCGCCGCCAATGAGAACGCCCGCCGTTCCGTGGCCGAAGGCCCGATCACGGTTGAACTCGAGCAGATCGGCTTGCGTCCTGCCGGCAAGACCGCCGAGGACACCGAGATCTTCCAGCTGACCAAGGCGGCTTTTGAGGCCACGATCGGCGACTTCAAGGGCGAAGGCTTTGGCTCGACCGACTCCAACATGCCCATGAGCCTGGGCATCCCCGCGCTCACCATCGGTGCCAATAGCGGCATTGGCGGGCGCGGCCACTCGCTCGACGAATGGCTCGAAACCGCCAAGGACAAGACCCTGCCCAACATGAAGGCGACTCTCGCCGTCGTGCTGGCCAATGCCGGCATGGTTGCCCAATAGCGCTCGCGTGCCCGCCGGTTGAGCCGGCGGGTTTTTTGCTGCAGGGGGAGACGGTTTTGCAGCCTCCCGCCCCTTCGAGGAGAGACTTGCATGATCACCCGGCGCGATTTCACGACGGGCCTTATCAGCCTTGCGGCCCTGCCGCTCCTGACCCTGCCGAGCCTTGCGGCGCCCACCCGCATCCGCATGGGCTCGCTTTACGACTATGACAACGACATGGCCTTTTCCGACCGGGCCGAGGAACTGGCGGGCACAGAGGTCGAGATCCAGGGCTTCATGGCGCCCCATCTCAAGGTGGATTCCGACTTTTTCATCCTCTCCAACCAGCCGGTGGAATCCTGCCCGTTCTGCGAAAGCGAGGATGATTGGATCGACACCATCATCTTTGTGGTGATGCGCGAGCGCCAGGAAGCCATCGATCCGGGCACGCTGATCTGGACCCGCGGCACTCTCGATATCGGCCCGGCGACCGATGAAGCCACCGGCTTTGTCAGCCGTGTGCGCCTGCTCAATGCCGATTTCTACCGGGCCTAGGGCAGGGGGAGCTGCGACCGGAACCAAGGCCGATGGGCGCCCGCAGGATCATCGCCATTGCTGTCGCGATCGCCATGTTGGGCGCCGGGCTCTGGTGGTGGATGGGTGAGCGAAACGCCCAAGCAATGCTTGCCCTCTTTGCCAGCTGGTGCGGCCCGTGCCGGGACGAGCATCCACTGCTGCTGGAGTTGGCAGGAAGGGGCGATCTGGTCCTGGCAGGGATCAATGTCACCGACCTGCCCGAAAACGCCACCGGTTTTCTGGCCGAACTGGGCAATCCCTATAGGTTGGCGGGGGCCGACACGGACAAATCGGTCGCCAATCGGCTGGGT
>JAQSXP010000308.1 GCA_029256605.1 Devosia sp.
CCGTCACGCCTCAGGGCTGGCTCATCGCCCTTTACACCATGGTGCTGCCCTCGATCGTTTCGCAGATGTTTTATGTGCGCGGCGTCGAGTTGATCGGCGCCAACCGCGCCAGTCTCTTTATCAACCTGATCCCCATCTTTGCCGCCACCTTCGCCGTGCTGGTGCTGGGCGAACGGCTCGAGCTCTATCACATGGCTGCCGCAGCCCTCGTCATCGTCGGCATTGCCCTGGCCGAATGGGGCGCCCTGCGCGCCTTGCGCTAGCGCCAACAAAAAAGGCGGGACACGCTGCCCCGCCTTCCAAATCGTAGAACCCTTGGCTCTTAGAACCGCAGTGCCTTGGCCTGCTTGACGCCTTCGAGCTGGGCGATTTCCGCCAGCTGCGGCTCGGACAACGTGCCATCGATCGAAACCAGCGCAATGGCATCGGCGCCCGGATCGGTACGGCCCAGGTTGAAGTTGGCGATGTTGATGCCAAGCTTGCCCAGCAGCGTGCCCAGCCGGCCGATATGGCCCGGCTTGTCCTCATTGGTCACATAAAGCATGGACGGGGTCAGTTCCGCTTCCATGTTGATGCCCTTGACCTGGATCACCCGCGGCTTGCCATTGGCGAATACGGTGCCGGCAAGGCTGCGTTCCTGCTTTTCGGTCGCGACAGTCAGCCGGATATAGTTCTCATAGGCGCCCTGCTGTTCGCGGGTCGTCACCTGCACGGCAATGCCGCGATCCTTGGCGATCTGCGGGGCCGAAACCATGTTGACCTCGCCCATCATTGGCTTGAGCACGCCATTGAGTGCCGCCGCCACCATGGGCCGCGTATTCATAGCGGCCACATCGCCCTCGAACTCGATGGTGATCGACTTGATCGCGGTTTCCGTCAGCTGCCCGGCAAACGAGCCCAGCACTTCGGCCAGCTTGATGAATGGGGTCAGGCGCGGCGCTTCCTCAGCCGAGATCGAGGGGAAGTTGAGCGCATTGGTGATTTCGCCGGTCATCAGATAGGCCGAGATTTGCTCGGCCACTTGCAGCGCCACATTCTCCTGCGCTTCGGTGGTCGACGCACCCAGATGGGGCGTGCAGATGACATTGGGCAGCTCGAACAGTGGATTGTTCTGCGCTGGCTCCTCAAGGAACACGTCGAGCGCCGCGCCGGCCACCTGGCCCGACTTGAGCGCATCATAAAGCGCCGCTTCATCGATGAGACCGCCACGGGCGCAGTTGATGATGCGCACGCCCTTCTTGGTCTTGGCCAGCGTCTCGGCATTAAGAATGTTGCGGGTGGCTTCGATCAGCGGCGTGTGCAGCGTGATGAAGTCGGCGCGCGCCAGCAACTCGTCCAGCTCGACCTTTTCGACGCCCATATCCTGCGCCCGTTCGGGGGTCAGGAATGGATCATAGGCGATGACCTTCATCTTGAGGCCCTGCGCCCGATCGGCAACGATCGAGCCGATATTGCCCGCCCCGATCAGGCCAAGAGTTTTGTTGGTGACCTCAACGCCCATGAAGCGGTTCTTTTCCCACTTGGACGCGCGGGTCGAGGCATCGGCCTCCGGCAGCTGGCGCGCCAGCGCCATCATCAGCGCAATGGCATGCTCGGCGGTGGTGATCGAGTTTCCAAAGGGCGTGTTCATCACAATGATGCCCTTCTTGGTCGCGGCGGGAATATCGACATTGTCGACGCCAATACCGGCCCGGCCGATCACCTTGAGATTGGTGGCGGCGGCGATGACCTTTTCGGTGACCTTGGTGGCCGAACGGATCGCGAGACCATCATACTGCCCGATCACCTCGAGCAGCTTTTCCTTGTCCTTGCCCAGATCAGGCAGGTAATCGACCTCGACGCCGTTATCCTTGAAGATTTGCACGGCTGTAGGGCTGAGTTTGTCGGAAACGAGAACCTTGGGCATTTTTGTAGTCCTGAATGGGGTGCGGCCAGCGGCCGGCAAGAAACTGATCGACCCGCCCGTCCCGCGCCTGAACTTGTCCGGCACCCGGCCTATGAGCCGGGTCTTCCCTCCCCCTTGAGGGGAGGGATCGAGGGAGGGAGGCGCGGTGCGGTGCGACTAAGCCGCTGCGGCCTTGAGCGCGTTGAGCTCTTCGGCAAAGGCCCAATCGAGCCAGGGCGTCAGTGCCCGCAGGTTCTCGGCATCGATGGTCGAGCCGGCCCAGATACGCAGACCCGAAGGAGCGTCCTTGTAGGCACCGATGTCATAGGCCGCACCGGCCTTGTCGAGCTGCGCGACGAGCGCCTTGGCAAACGCCGCCTGCCCCGCATCATCGAGCGCCGTAACCGCCGGATCGACGATCGACAAGCACACCGAAGTGTTGGAGCGCGTTGCTTCATCCTTCGCGAGGAACTCGACCCACGGGGTTTTGGCGACCCAATCGGCCAACACGGCATAGTTGGCATCGGCGCGGGCCTGCATGGCCTTGAGCCCACCCTGGGCGAGGCCCCATTCCATCGCGTCGATCGCGTCCTCGATGCAGAGCATCGAGGGCGTGTTGATCGTGGCAGCCTCGAAGATCTCGCCGATCAGCTTGCCGTTCTTGGTCAGGCGGAAGATCTTGGGCAGCGGGCGCTCGGGCTTGAAGCTCTCGAGTCGCTCGACGGCGCGCGGCGACAGGATCAGCACGCCATGCGCACCCTCACCGCCCAGCGCCTTTTGCCAGGAGAAGGTCACCACATCGAGCTTAGCGAAATCGAGCTTCTGGGCAAAGGCCGCCGAAGTGGCGTCGCAAATGGTCAGGCCTCCACGGTCCGCAGCGATCCAGTCGCCATTGGGCACGCGCACACCCGAAGTCGTGCCATTCCAGGTGAAAACCACGTCGCGGTTGAAGTCGACCTGTGCGAGGTCGGGCAACTCGCCATACGGGGCCTTGATGATCCGCACATCCTCGAGCTTGAGCTGCTTGGACACGTCGGTGATCCAGCCCTCGCCAAAGCTTTCCCAAGCGAGCATGTCGACGCCACGCGCGCCCAGCATGGACCATATTGCCATTTCGACGGCGCCGGTATCGGAAGCCGGCACGATGCCGATGCGGTAATCGGCGGGGACTTCCAGCAGCTCGCGGGTCAGGTCGATCGCGCGCTGGATGCGCGCCTTGCCGGGCTTGGAGCGGTGCGAGCGGCCCACCAGCGCATTGGCCAGCGCTTCAACCGTCCAT
>JAQSXP010000309.1 GCA_029256605.1 Devosia sp.
GCGCTCAGCGCGAGAGCGCGGTTTTGCGGGTTGACGACCTGCATTGTTCGTTCGGCGATCTCGGCTGCCAGGGTCTTGGACATGCGTTTGCTCACTCTTTTTCTCCAAAGCTTGGGGGCGAGATTTACCGGGGTAACCAGTGCCCCGGGAATAGGATAGCCGAGGCATTCACCTTTAAGCGCAAGAGCATGACGGCGAGCTGGAAGCTAGCCTTGTGGCCGTGCAATCTCTTCCTATCTGGAACAAGTACATGGCTCGCCGTGGGGAGACAGAAATGACGAACAAATTCCGCAGCTCCATTGTGTCACTGAGGGCCCTCGTTCCCGAAACCGCTTTTACCGCTTCGACCCTGGGTACTATCCGCGAAGGCAGCGGCGTTGTCATCGACACCAATGGCTTAGTGCTGACTATCGGCTATCTTATAACCGAAGCGGAAGAAGTGTGGCTGACGACCCATGACGGACGGGTGGTTTACGCCCATGTGCTGGGCATGGACCAGCAGACCGGTTTTGGCCTCGTCCAAGCCATGGGGGATCTCGACCTCCCTGCCCTGTCCCTCGGCGATTCCAGCGCCACCAAATTGGGCGATATCGGCACGATCATCGATGGGCAGGGCAATGAAGTGCTGACTGAAATCGTCGCCAAGCAGGAGTTCGCCGGCTACTGGGAGTATCTGCTCGACGAGGCGATCTTTACCGCGCCGTTTCACCCCTCCTGGGGCGGGGCCGGCCTGGTCGATCCAAACGGGAAACTGATCGGGCTTGGCTCGCTCCGGCTGCAGATGCTGCAACTGGGCCGCACCACCGACATAAACATGTTCGTGCCGATCGATCTGCTCAAGGACATCCTTGATGACCTCGTCAGCATTGGCCGCTCGCGCAATGAACCACGCCCGTGGCTCGGCGTGTTCACGGCTGAGCAGAACAACGAGGTGATTGTGATGAGCGTCGCCGAGCATGGCCCTGCCGCCGATGCCGGGCTCAAGAGCGGGGATATCATCAGCGAGCTCGACGGCCACGCCGTCACCGGGCTCGGCGATTTCTACCGCAAGCTTTGGACCACATCACCGGTGGGCTCGGAGTTCGCCCTGCGCCTCGTGCGCGACGGGCGTGAGAACTGGGTCCGAGTAAAAACGGCAGACCGCAACAGCTTCCTGCAAAAGCCGCAGCTGCAATAGTCTGGCGCCTCCCCGGACGAAGAGGCGCCAGTTGATCAGGCAGTGGCTTCGCGGACCGCGATCTCGGCCATGGCGAGGATAGCCTCGCGGGTCTTTGCCGCGGCAATAAAGCGGCCGTTGTGGCAGAAGCTGGCTCCTGCGATGCCGCAAGCGGCCTCAAGATCACCATTGGTCAAGCCAGCCCAGGCAGCGGGAAGATCGGCGCGCAGCTTGAACTCGCCTGGCACCAGGGGGATGCCGCCGAGGCACCAATCCTTCTCGCGCGGGTGGACCACAAAGAGCAGGTGATCGGCGCCGGCCTTGGCAATGGCGGCCCTGAAGGGCATGCCCTGGGGCAGTTCGAGGACGCGCCCGGAGCCGGCGGCCGCGATGGCCGCCAATACCAGCTGTTCGGCCCGCAATTTGGCAGCGCGACGAGCGACATTGCCCGCAACAAAGCGGCCAACGATGTCGAGAGCCTGCGCAAAGGCGCGATCCTCGCTGGCGGGGTCGGCCTGATCGAAGGGGGGCTTGAGGCTATCAAGCAAAGCGGGGAGCGTCAGTTCGGCCAGCTGGCCGGCCACAGAGGCGCTGAGCGCACCATTATCCATCAGATCGACCGGGAGAACGAACTCCTCGTCGAAAGCGGCATGCACTTCATCCAGATCGGATTCAGCAATGCCTGCGGCGCGCAGATAATCGCGGCCATAGTGCTTCCAGATCAAGCCGAACGAGCTGAAGGGTTCGCCGCTATCGCGCAGTGGCGCACCGCGCTGATGATGATCGAAGATCTGCGCCTGGGCATCGTAGGCGCCGCCTACATCGTAGATGATGCGATCAGGGGCTGGGGCGATCCATTCGACCGCGCGGGAGCGGACCAGTTGCGCTTGCGGGAAGAGCCGGGTCAGAACTGCGCTGGACAGCAGTTCATCGGCATGAAAGCCACCGGAATGGGTGACGAGAAAATTCGGCTGCAAAACGGGCGCGCCTTTCCTGGAACAAAAGCAGTATGGCGGGTAACATCTCGCCGGCTGTCGTGCCAGTGGCTATGGGCAAGAAAGTCGCGCGGCCTCGCAGACGATGACAAGCGGTCGCTCGTCTGAACGACCGCTCGTTACCAACCCTGCCCCGAACCCCGCTCGGTCAGCGGGACCGGCGATTGCCGGCGCTGGCGAAGTACGGGTTTTCCGGGAAATCGCCTTGCAAGCAGCGCGAATAGGCGCGTGTTCCGGGCCGATACTCCAGCCGGTCGCAGGCGGCGCGGCGGTCAGCTTCCGGGAAAGCTGCGACATAGCCACGGCCCGGCCGCAACGCTGCCATGGAGTCCATGTCGGCGCGTGAGCGCGGGGGCTCCACCCGTCGAGCAACCGGCTGTGGCTGCACAACAACCGCAGTGGGTGGCGACAAGATCACCACGCGCTCTCGGGCTGTAGAACAGCCCGCCAATGCCACAGCGACCGCGAATACTACAAGGGCTTTACGCATGATGATCACCTCTGCTTGAAGAACCCACGTCGTATTCGTTTGTTCCACGAGTCAGATTAGAGCATTTCTGCTTAATTATGCGAGAATTTCTACAGTAACTGACGCAGTTCCGGGGCCGATCATGCCGATCACCTCGGCCGCGCTCTTGGAGAGGTCAATAATCCGGCTGCCGACATAGGGCCCGCGATCATTGATCCTAACGATTACCGACTTGCCGTTTTTCTTGTTGGTGACGCGAACCTTGGTGCCGAACTTGAGCGATTTGTGAGCCGCCGTAAGCTGGTGCATGTTGTACTTTTCACCATTGGCCGTGGTGCGCCCATGAAAGCCAGGGCCATACCAGGAAGCAACACCGGTCAGAACAGCGTCCTTAGCGAAAGCCTGCGGCATGATGGGGGTGGTCGCAAGGCTGAGGGAGAGCGCAATAGCGGCGGCTTTGAAAATCTTCTGCATTAAGGGAACGAAATCTCGTTGTTGACGTTGAGGTCAGCATTAAGAGGTTCGTTGTGGCCTCAATTAGCAG
>JAQSXP010000310.1 GCA_029256605.1 Devosia sp.
TTGTTGCGCGTGGCCTGTTCGGCGATCACATCGGCTGTTTCGCCCAGGCTGATCTGGTCGCGCGTGCCACCCAGCATGCGCAGCACTGCATTGGCTGTCTTTTCGCGCAGCGCCGAGGCGAGAACCAGTTTCTCCCGGTTGCGCCGGGCGATCTGGTTGAAGGCTTCGATGGCG
Organism: Devosia sp.; assembly: GCA_029256605.1. Classification (GTDB taxonomy): domain Bacteria; phylum Pseudomonadota; class Alphaproteobacteria; order Rhizobiales; family Devosiaceae; genus Devosia. The sequence continues at coordinate 175 of JAQSXP010000310.1, forward strand.
ATGGAAAAGCCGATGGCGGCGTAAAGATAGCCCTTGGGCATGTGGTAGCCAAAGCCTTCCACCACCAGAGAAAAGCCGATCATTAACAAGAAGCCCAAGCACAGGATCACGACGGTCGGGTGCTTGGACACAAAGGCCATCAGTGGCTTGGACAGGAGCAGCATGGTCATTACCGCCACAATGACGGCGATCATCATGATCGAGAGCTCGTCGACCATGCCGACAGCGGTGATGACGCTATCGAGCGAAAACACCGCATCGAGCACGACGATCTGCACCAGCACCTGCCAGAACACGGCATGCACGACCTTGCCGGTCGAGGTGGCGCTATGGCCCTCTAGCCGCTCATGCAGCTCCATCGTGCCTTTGGCCAGGAGGAAAACGCCGCCGAAGACCAGGATGAGGTCGCGGCCGGAGAAATCCATGCCCAGAACGTTGAACAGGGGGGCGGTGAGCGTGACGATCCAGGCGACCGAAGCCAGCAAGCCCAACCGCATGACCAGCGCCAAGGACAAGCCGATCACCCGCGCCTTGTTGCGTTGACGCTCGGGCAGTTTGTCGGCAAGGATGGCGATGAACACCAGATTGTCGATGCCCAGCACGATTTCGAGCAGGACCAGCGTGCCGAGGCCTGCCCAGGCGGCGGGGTCGGACATCCATTCAAAAAACATAGCGGTTCGGCGCCCTTGAAGGCAGCCGTCCTTTTACAGGTTGAAAAAAGTGGTGAGGGCGAGCCAGGCGGCATAGGCGAACGCCGCGACCACACCCGAGACGATCACGACCGCGGCGATGGCGGCCGCTGTGCCGAGGAGGATCCAGATTCCGTCGCGCTCGATGAGCCCAAGCGCCAGTATGCAGATGGCGATGGCCGGCAGCATGTTGCCCAAGGGGATAGGCAGAAAGAGGATGATCGCCAGCAACAGCACCACGGCGCCGATGGCGTATTCCGCGGGCGGCTTGGCCACAAATTGCAGGCGCGGGCGCGTCAGTTTTTCGGCTTTGCCCAGCCAGGGGCCGACCTTGACCACCACCTTTTCGAAGTCGGCTCGCGCAAAAGAGCGATCAGAGATCAGGCGCGGCAACCAGGGCGGCCGCCCAAGCATCAACTGCAGCGCCAGAAAGATCAGCGGCGCGCCGAGCACACCCGAAACCCCGGGTGGCACCGGTATGGTGTTGGGCACGGCAAAGATGAACAGCAGCGCGGCTAGCGCCCGATGGTCCAGCTCGGTCAGCAGATCGCGAATATATATGCGGTGGCGTCCGGGCCTGGACGCGATGCGCAACAGGGTGGCCGAGAGGCGATGATCGTCCTGCGACGGTGCATCGCCCCCGGCGAGACTTCGACTGGGATCGGGCATTAAGGCTTAGAACCCGAACTCGTCATCGCCGCCAAAATCCCCAAAATCATCGGCGGGTGGCTCATCGTCAGCCGGAGATTCGGCTGCGGGCTCTTCGGCCATGGCCTGGCGGGGGCTGAACATGCCGGCAATGGCGCTGCCCAGCAGCATGCCGCCGGTGACGCCGAGCGCGGTTTGCGCCGCGCCGGCCAGAAAGCCGCCGCCCGCTCCGCCGGCCTGCATGGGCGGATTGGCCTGGCGCGCGGGCTGGGGTTGCCGGCTGGCAGCGACTGGCTGGCCGCCGCCGAACAGGCCACCAAAGATGCCGCCGCCCTGCGGACGTTGTGCGGCTTCGCGCTCCAGTTCGGCGATCCGGCTCTGGGCCTCGGCCAGCGCCTGTTCCTGCATCACCAGGGTCTGCGCCATGTAGTAGGGTGCCGCTGGCGAGCGGCTGATATGCTGGACAATCAGCCTTTCGGCTTCGCTGTCGCGGTCGGGATACTGGCGCGAAACATCGTCGATGCGGGCGAAAAGCCCATTGATCGCGTTCCGGTCATCAGGGGTCAGCATCGTCGACGCTCCTATTCCTGCTGCTGGCCGGTCAGGCTCAACAGCATCTGGAAGATGTTGACGAAGCTGAGATAAAGCGACAGTGCACCGAACACCGCGAGCTTCTGGTTGGCTTCGGCACCGGCGTTCTCGGCGTACTGCTCCTTGATGGTCTGGGTATCCCAGGCAGTCAGGCCCAGGAACACGATGATGCCGATGATCGAGACGGCAAATTGCACCATACTCGAGCCCAGGAAGATGTTGACGATCGAGGCGATCACCACCCCGATCAGGCCCATGATCAGGAACGAGCCGAATTTGGTGAGGTCGGTCTTGGTGGTGTAGCCGTAGAGGCTCATGACGCCGAACATGGCCGCCGCGATAAAGAAGGTGCGGGCAATGCTGGCTCCGGTGAACACCAGAAAGATCGAGGCCATGGAGAGGCCCATCACAGCGCAGAAGGCCCAGAACAGGGCTTGCGCTGCACCCGCCGAGATCGAGTTGATCTTGAACGAGAAGAACAGCACGAAGGCGAGCGGGGCGAACATCACCACCCATTTAAGTGGCGAGGAAAAGATCGGCACGTAAAGGGCAGGGGTGCTGCCCACCAGGAACGCGACGATACCCGTGATGACGAGGCCAAGGCCCATATAGTTGTAGACGCGCAGCATATGCTGGCGCAGGCCTTCATCGAAGGCGGCACCCGACATGGTTGCAGCCGGATTGCTCCAGCGGAAGTTGAGCTGGGAAGCCATGGATGTTTCTCCGTTCAGTAGAGAGTGTCAGCGAGCTGTTGCGCCGCTGAAAGGATGGTGGACGGCTCCGAAGTGCCGACCAGGACATAGGCGATCTCGCCGATCTGCCAGTGCCCGAGCGTTATGCCCTCGTGGCTTTCAACCGTCGGCGCATGGACGTCAAAGCCGCCGGGCCGGGCCGCAAAGATCGAGGCGCGGCCAAGCTCTCCCGCATCGATCGCCATCTCGACGCTGGGACCAAAGCGGGAAGGGTAGACCTGTACATCGGTCACAGCCCAATCGGCGGGCAGGGTCGGCATGACGATGGCGGTCGCCGAAAGCAGCTCGTCGCGGTCGTATTCGGGC
>JAQSXP010000311.1 GCA_029256605.1 Devosia sp.
GCGATGACCTTGAGCACCAGCAGGCCCGCTGCCACGGCGATGGGGAGGGGCGGGGAGGCAAAGGCATGTTCGAGGGCCCCATGCCCGGCCGACAGCACCGAGGGTGAGATCATCGCCAGGCCGCCCACGATCAGCCCGCCAACCGCTGGGCGCCCCCAGACGGGCACATGCGAGCGGCTGAAGCTGCGTTCCACCACACCCACCAGCCGCATCAGCAGGATGCCGAGACCGCCTGCCGCCACGCCGCTGACGACGATCAGCAGCACTTGCGGCACGCCAAACGACAGCGCCTGGCTGATCGACACCACCGTATGGCCCTGTCCGAACAGGGAGGTCACCAGCACCGCCGAAATACAGGCGGCCATCACTGGCGCGAGCGTGGCGATCGAATAGGTGCCGATGATAAGCTCAAACGCATAAAAGGCGCCGGTCAGCGGCGCACCGAATGCTGCCGCAATCGCCCCACCGGCACCACAGCCCACGAGCTTGCGCAGATCGCCCCGGCGCAGGTGGAAGAAATCGCCGATCTTGGAGGCGGTGGCGCCCCCCATCTGCGTATAGGCCGCCTCCAGCCCCACCGAAGCGCCGAACCCGTTCGAGATCAGCGTTTGTCCGGTGATGATGAGGCTATCGGTCATCGAAAGCTTGCCGCCATGGAGCGCGTTGGCTTCTACCAAGTCGACATAACGCGCTTTGCGCCGGCGCAGCAGCAGCCCGAGGGCAGCAGCCCGCCAATGGCGGGCACGAAGGCGAGGTCAAAGGCGAGGGCGGGCAGAGCGCTCAGGCGCTCCCCCGAGCGCAGCTGAAAGAGGATGCTCTGCATGCCATAGGCGAGCTCGCGCAGCACCAGCACGACGAGGCCCGCCAGCGCGCCGATCACGACCGCCAGCACCACGAGCCAGGTTTCGCGCCGTCGGATCAGATTGCCGAACCAGGCCGCCATGCCCTCGAGCGACCAGCGGTGCCTCAACCAGCGCAGCAGCTTATGCCACTGCACCGCGACAAGGCTCCCGCGATCCGGCGCCGCAGCAGTTTCCGCTACAACGACATCGCGTCCGGCAGCGGCAGTTTCCTTCTTTGCGGCGTCCTCAATCTCTGGCTCGGGCATGGGATTGCGGCTCCTCAGGCCGGCCGGGCAGCAAAGGCCAGGCGAAAGCCCACATTGCTGGCCGAACTGTCAGCGGACAAACCCATCCGCGCCGCGATCCGATAACGGAAGCAATAGCTCTTGTGGCAAAGGAACGAGCCGCCCTTGAGCAGCCTTTCCCCATGCTGGCGCGCCGTCTCGTAGCGCTCGCGCGCTCTGAGCGACACGGAGCGAATGCGGAACGGCTCGGCCGTCCATTCCCAGACATTGCCCACCATGTTGTAGAGCCCCAGCGCATTGGGCGCAAAGCTGCGCGCCGGCGCCGTGCCTTCATAGCCATCCCGGCCGGTATTAAGCCGCGGAAACTGCCCCTGCCAGATATTGCAGAAGATCTGCTCGTCGTCGGGCTCCTCATCGCCCCAAGGAAAACGGCGCCGCAGGGCTCCGCCGCGCGCGGCATGTTCCCATTCCGCTTCGCTGGGCAGCCGTCCGCCCGCCCATTGGGCAAAGGCTTCGGCATCGACCACCGATACATGGGTGACCGGATGGTCCATCCGCTCGGCCACGGAGCTGCCGGGCCCCTCAGGGTGCTGCCAGGAGGCGCCATCCACCCGGTGCCACCAGCTGAGACCGGCGCCCACGGCTTGCCCCGGCCCGTTGCCCCCGCCCACAAACACCGATGACCAACCAAACTGCTCGGCTTGCGTGCGATAACCCGTCGCCGCCACGAATTGAGCAAAGCGCTCGACAGTGACCGTGCAGGCCTCGAGCCGGAAGTCGTTCAGCTTGACCGGCCGCTCCGGGCCTTCGCCGTCCGCCGGGATTACCGGGTCATTTACACCCACAAAGCTGCGCCCGCCCTTGATCAGAACGGCCTGCGCCCGCTGGCCAGTTTCCGCCGCCGCGGAAATTGCCACGGAAGGCCCCGCCGCCTCTGCTGCCGATCTTCCGGAAGGGGGAGCGCAGCAACCCATGGCTAGCCCGCGCTGACCAAAGAGCTGTCGAGTTTCGCCAGCACTGCGGCGCTGTTGTGCTCGGGAATGTCGCCGATCTCGGCCATCTTGGCGTCGAGCTTGCTCAACATACGGGCAAACACATCGCGATAAGCGGGGTCGTTCGCGCGATTGATCAGCTCGTGCGGATCGCTCTGGCAGTCGAACAGCTCCCATTCAGGCGGTTCATCGCCGGGAAAGGCGCCGAGTTGGCCCAAATCGTCATTGTACCAATAGATCAGCTTGTAGCGGTGGTCGCGCACCCCGTAATGGGCAAAGGCGTTGTGGTAATAGTCCTTGTGCATCCAGTAGCGGTGATAGGCGACATCCTGCCAGTCGCTCGCCGCACTATCCTCGAGCAGCGGTCGCATGCTCACCCCCTGCATATAGCTCGGCAGCGGCGCGCCGGCGTAATCAAGGAAGGTCGGGGCAAAATCCACATTGGTGGCGATCTGCTTGGACACTGAACCTGGCTTGATCGCCGCCGGATAGCGGATCACGAACGGCATCTGCAGTGATTCCTCATACATGAAGCGCTTGTCGAACCAGCCATGCTCGCCCAGGAAAAAGCCCTGGTCGGAGGTGTAGATGACGATCGTGTCCTCCGTCAGCCCATTGGCATCGAGATAGTCGAGCAGCCGCCCCACATTGTCGTCCACGGCCGCAACCGTGCGCAGATAGCGCTTTATATAGCGCTGGTATTTGAAGAGGTGCAGCTCGCGCCGGCTGGTGAAAGTGAAGATCTCGCCGGTGTCCTTGTCGATCAGCCTCAGACCGCTGACATCCTCGGGGTCGGGGATCTTGCGGCCAACAAAGCCATTCTCAGCGCGCTGGGCTTCGCCGATCTCGTCGCCGCCTTCGGGTTGCACCAGCCCCAGGTCGTCATAGGTCATGTCCTCGCGGATCCGCATCTTGGCGAGCTTGGCGGCCTCAGCGCGATTGCTGTAGTCATCGTCATAGGTTGGCGGGACTGGCAAATCCTCGGTGTAAAGCCCGCGATAGCGCGGATGGGGCGCAAAGGGCCGGTGTGGCGCCTTGTGGTGGCACATCATGAAGAAGGGCCGCTCGCGATCGCG
>JAQSXP010000312.1 GCA_029256605.1 Devosia sp.
GCGGCTTCTTCCACAACTTCAACGGCGGGTGCCGCCGCATCCTGGGCGAAGGCTGGCAGGGCCAGCAGCAGGGAGGCGAGTGCGGCGCTCCCCAAGATTTTGGACGTCTTCATCTCTTGTTTTCTCCCGAGGACGCTTAAAGGGCAGAGGCGCCGGTTTCACCGGTGCGGATACGGGTGACGGCCAGCAGGTCGAGCACGAAAATCTTGCCATCGCCGATGCGGCCGGTCTGGGCGCTATCGCGGATGGCCGCCGAAACGGCATCGGCAAGTGCGTCATCCACCGCGATTTCGACCTTGAGCTTGGGCAGGAAGTGCACGGCATATTCGGTGCCGCGATAAATCTCCGAATGTCCCTTCTGGCGCCCATAGCCCTTCACTTCGGTCACGGTCATGCCGTGAACATCGAGTGAATTGAGTGCCTGGCGAACCTCTTCGAGGCGGGATGGCTTGATAATAGCGATCACCAGTTTCATGCGAGCCCCTTTGCATCTTGCGCTGGTCTTGATGCCCAGGAAGACTCAAGCGGCGTGCCAACTCAGCCGCAGGAGAAAAACGCCTGTGAGAACAATAGCCTGCAAAAAGCTGGTCAAAATTCATTCTGCCGCCCGCCTGGCTTTGCTCAAATTTTGGGCGCCGACAGCGGTGGTTGAGCAATGTTTAGGCGCCCTGGCGCGACCCTTGGCACTCTTGCCTTGCAGGCCTCGGCGCGTTCAATAGCCGCAATGGAGGCGTTCCCGATGAGCAAGGCTGAACAGTTCGACGTGGTGATCGTGGGCGGGGGCCCGGCAGGGTTGACGCTGGCACTGGCGCTGTCGCGTTTCGCCCGCGGCATTCGCATCGCCCTTGTCGACCGCCGCCCGCTCGAAGTGCCGCGCGACAACCGCGCTTCGGCTATTGCCGCGAGCGTGCGCCGCGCCTGGACGGCGCTCGGCGTCTGGGGGCCCATGGCAGAGCAGGCCCAGGCGATCACCGCCATGCGCATCACCGATTCGGGTCCCGGCGATCTGTCGCGCCCACTGTTTTTGAGCTTTGAGGGCGATGTCGCGCCCGGGGAAGCCTTTGCCCATATGGTGCCCAACCGGGTCAGCGGGCAGGTCCTCCTCGACGCCGTGGCGGGCAATATCACCGTTGTTGCCCCTGCCAGTGTTGCCGGCCTGCAAACCGGGCCCATGGGCGCCGATCTGGTGCTGGGCGATGGCCGCATCCTGCGCGCACCGCTGGTGGTTGCCGCGGATGGCGCCCAATCGAGCCTGCGCCAGATGAACGGGATCGGGGTGTTTTCCCATGATTATCGCCAGACCGGTCTGGTCACCACGATCGGCCATGAACTGCCCCATGAGGGCGTTGCTTATGAGCATTTCCGGCCCGCTGGCCCCTTTGCCAGCCTCCCCCTGCCCGGCAATCGCTCGTCGCTCGTGTGGACGGAAAAATCCGCAGACGCCCCGCGCTTCCTCGCCATGGGCAAGGACGAGTTGGCGCGCGAGATCGAGGCGGTGATGGGCTCGACCCTTGGCACCGTCACTCTCGAGGAAGAGTTGATGGGTTTCCCACTCCGCTTGCAGCTGGCACGCCAGTTTGTCGGCCCGCGCCTGGCGCTGGTGGGGGATGCCGCCCATGTGGTCCATCCCGTGGCGGGCCAGGGGCTTAATCTCGGGCTCAAGGACGTGGCGGCGCTGGCCGAATCGATCATCGAGGCCCTGCGCCTGGGGCTCGACCATGGCAGCCCCGACGTGCTCGAGCGCTACCAAAGCTGGCGCCGGCTCGACACGACCGGCATGGCTGTCGTAACCGATGGCATGAACCGGCTGTTTTCCACCGACGCGGCCCCGATGCGGGCGCTGCGCGATTTCGGGCTTGGGCTTGTGGATCGCGCCACCCCGGTCAAGCAGATGATGATCCGCAGTGCCGCGGGCCTTTCCGCCCACGGGCCGCGCCTCCTCTCGGGCCTGCCGATCTAGGGCGCCGGCGGGCGCGTCAGCGCCTTGATTTCCTCAGGCTCGATGCTGCGCGCCTCATCAAGGGCGAGCAGCGGCACGCCCTTGCGAATGGGAAAGGCCAGGCGCGCGGCCACCGAAATCAGCTCGCTCCGATCCGCCGACAGGGTCATGCGCGTCTTGGTCAGCGGGCAGACCAGCATTTCGAGCGTGCGCCGGTCCACCACATGGCGCGGATTGACCCCGGGGACGCTGACGGGCGCGCTCAATTGAGCGGGGCCGTGCCGTCGGCGCCGCCCCGCGCGATCTCGTATTCGGTCATCGCGATCAGGGTTTCGGCGCGCTGCTCGAGCGTGGGGGCTTCCAGCAGCACCTGCTTTTCGGCCGCGCCATAGGGCGACACCATGCAGCAGAAATTGACGAGGTCGGCGGTGCCGGTATTGTCGATTTCCTGCCAGTTGAGCTCGATATCGGCGAACTCGGCGTAATCGCGCATCATCTTGAGGAAGCGCTCGCGGTCGACCGCCCCTTCGCCCCATTGCCGGTTGAAATCGGTGGCGAATTCCTCGGCCGCAATGGTGCACTGGCGGTAGGGCGTCATCACCGTCAATTCATGCACCAGCCGGAAGCGGGTGATGCCTTCCAGGATGATGAAATAGCGCCCTTCCCCGCTTTCCTCGAAATGAGTGATTCGACCCAGGCACCCGATCGATTGCAGCGGGCTGCGGCCCTTGGGGCTTTCCTCCTCGCTGTCTTCGGGCTGGATGAGGCCGATCAGGCGGTCGCCGCGCAGGGCGGCGTCCACCATGTCGAGATAGCGCGGCTCGAACACATTGAGCGGGCGGTGCGAGAACGGCAGCAGCAGCGCGCCGCTGAGGGGGAAAAGCGGCACGCTTTTGGGCAGGTCGGCGGGGGAAGCGGGGCGCTTGAGCACGAGGGCTTTCCTTTGCGTTACGAGAACAGCGCCGCTGACAGCAGGCGCCGGCCCTTGATCGTGGCGGGATCCTTGGGACCCCAGGCTTCAAAGAATTCCAGGAGCTTCTTGCGCGCCCCGTCCTCGTTCCAGGTGCGGTCGCGGCGCAGCAGCGCCACCAGCGCTTCGGCCGCCTCGAGGCGCCGCCCTTCGGCATTGAGCACGACGGCAAGGTCGAACCGCGCCTGGTGATTGTCGGGATCGGCGGCGACCGCCGCTTCCAGCGTCGCGGTTTC
>JAQSXP010000313.1 GCA_029256605.1 Devosia sp.
GGCGCCAAGTCGCGCTATTACCCCGTGGATATGGCCGGGGTCATCGCACAAATTCGCGCCGTGCCCGGACGCTATGCAGTGGTGGGCATCCCCTGTTTCATCAAGGCGGTAAATCTCCTGCGCGAGGAAGATCCTGTCCTCAAGGAGCGCATCGTTTTCGTGCTGGGGCTGTTTTGCGGCCACATGAAAAGCGCCCGGATGATCGAAAGCTTTGCCTGGCAGATGGGCGCGGAGTGGAGCGAGGTGCAAAAAGTCGAGTACCGGCTCAAGAACCCTGACCGGCCCGCCAACTGGTACACGGCACAGTTGACGCAGCGCGATGGCAGCGCCCGCACCCAGGACTGGTGGCACCTGGTGGATGGCGATTGGGGCTCGGGGTTCTTCATGAACTCGGCCTGCAATTATTGCGACGACGTGGTGGCGGAAACCGCCGACATCGCCTTCGGCGATGCCTGGGTGGAGCCCTATTCATCGAATGGGCGCGGCACCAATGTGGTGATCGTGCGCTCGCCATTGGTGCATGGTCTGGTGCAGAACGCCATCGGCGAAGGGCGGCTGGATCTGCAGCCGGTCGACCACGAGTTTGTGGTGCAAACGCAGGCCGCGGGGTTCCGGCAGCGGCGCGAGGGGCTCGCATATCGGCTAAGCTGGCCCAAGCTGGGCATTCGGCCGAAAAAGCGGGTCGCACCAAAGCGGCATGGCATCGCGCCACGGCGCAAGCTCATCTACATCATGCGTTTTGGTATCAGTGCCTGGAGCCACCGCATGGCCTGGCTCGCCAAGCAGACGGGGCAGCCCCGGCTTTATGTGGGTTGGGGTCGCACGGCGCTGGCGGTCTACCACGGCGTAGCCTACGGGCGCGGGCGCATCGGCAAGCTCGTGGACAAGCTCAAGATCAAGGGGGAGGGCGGCTAACAGCCGCCCTTCAAAAGGATCAAACCTGCAGCGGTGCGGCGGTTGAGCCGCTAACCATGGTCGCGCCAGCTGGCGCATAGCGCTCAATCATCTGGCGGCAGAACTCGGCGAACTCCTCGGGCACCTGCGGGGCGCTGGTGTGATGAGGCGCGATGCCGCGGTGTTCTGGCGTGAAGCAGAAGGTCACGGTGACGTTGAAGTCTTCGAGCGCCTTCATCTGGCGGTCAAACCAATCCAGCGCATCAGGACGGAAGCTATCGGCCCAGGACAGGCCGGTGCGCATATAGGTGATGCCCAGATCCTTCATATGCCGCACAGCATCATCGAGCCGGTGGTCGTGGTAATGAAACCACTGCACCACGCCCATATCGGGCGTATGCTTGCGGAACTCCTCGTAGGCTGGCTTGGGCGAGCCGTCCTGGCGCAGCAGCCCCATATAGAAGTGCCGGTAATAGGATGAGCCCTCGGCCTCACGGTGGCGAGTGGTCGCCTCCCATTCGCGGGGCAGATCGTAAAGGCTGTACCACTGGATGCGCTCAACCTTGCCCTTGAGCAGTTCGGCCGTACGCTGCAGGCCCCAAAGCTGGACCTCCTCGGCGCCAAAGGTGGAAATACCCACTTCGCTGATCCAGATCGGCAAGTCGGTCACGGCGCGGATTTCGTCCACTTTGGCCGGCCACTCCCCGATCTGCCACAGGTTCCAGTCGAGAGGGAACCCATGCAGCGCGACAGCGTCGAGCCGGTCGAGCACGCCATAGCCCTTCATACGATTGATGAAGCCCGGGTCGATAGGGGAAATGCCACCGAGCACACGCTTGATCGCAGGGTTCTGTGCTTTGATGGCGTCGGCCGCCAAATTGACCATCTGGCCGAAACGGCTCCAATCGGGGTCGATCTCGGGGTCCCAATGCGATTTGTTGTTGGGCTCGTTCCAGATCATCGCGGCTTCAATCATGCAGTGGCTCCTGTGGCCGGGTAGACCGGCTTGGCGTAGGGGGATTGGGCCGCAGCGCGGCAGATATAGACCTCTTGCTCGGGGTGGCTGATGATCTCAAACCCGGCGCTGCGCAGCAGCGCTTCAGCCGCTGCGGCATTGGGCACGAACCAGTTGGTCGGATCGTTGCTATAGCGCTGCTCAATGACGTGGAGCTTGGGATAGCCCGGCTGGTCGAAAATTGCTGTCTCGGTGAACGGGTAGTCGCTCTCGAGTGGCAAGATCCCGGTCGAGCCGCGCTGCATGGATTGGAACACCAGCAGGTCCTTGGCGACATGTTCGCGGATCAAATCGAGCGCCAAGAGCGGATGGCGCAGGTGATAGAGCACGCCCATGAAGATGACGACGTCGAACTTCTCGCCAAGCGCCCCGACATCGTAAACCGAGAGCTTGCGGAACTCGATATCGGCTCCCGCCGTCTCGGCGACAAAGCGGGCTTGGTCGAGGTAGTGGTCATCGAAGTCCACTGCTAGGACGCGCTCGGCCCCGCGCTTTTTCATTTCGAGCGAATAAAAGCCGGCGTTGCAGCCAATATCGAGCACGCTCTTGCCCGTGAGGTCTGACGGAATGGCATCGGCAAAGTGGCGATATTTGCGGCCGGGATAATCGCCCAGGAAATGGTTGGGCGCCGTCCAAACCCCGCCCAGGTCGATGTTGTGGAACCAGGGACCCAGGGTTTCGATCTTCTGCTTTAACTCATCGGCCGACAAAGCCATGGCTGTTCCTTGTTGCTGCACTTGAAACCGGTGATTGGAGGGGCCGGCTAGGAGATGACTTCGTTCAGCGTCCACAGCTTGGCGCCCCACTCACCCACGACAATTGTCGTGATGGATGCGGGTCCAATGTCGAAGCGCGGCCAGGAGTCGATCGGCAGGCCCAGGACGTGGCTGACCAGGGTCTTGATAATATCGGCATGGCTGACCAGCACAATTCGGCCGCCCTCATGCTCTTTGGCCAGGCGCTCGACTAATCCAAGGGCGCGCAACTGCGCATCGAGCATGGACTCGCCCCCCACTGTGCGGCTAAGGCTGCGCACACTGTTCCATTGCCGCCAAGCGGGGTCGGTGTTGAGCACATCAAAGGTCTTCCCCGACCAGGTGCCAAAGTCGAGTTCGTCGAGTTCGGGCGCAGTCTGAACCGGCAGCCCGCGAGCCGCCGCAATCGCAGCTGCGGTTTCCTGCGTGCGCTCCCGGGGGCTGGCATAGATAGCGTCAAACTGCTCGCTGGCCATACGC
>JAQSXP010000314.1 GCA_029256605.1 Devosia sp.
AACGCCGGGATAATCGAGGCCGGCCGAGATCGAATGGCCTTCAAGGATCTGCCCGTCGCGGTCCTGCAGCAAATAGGTGCGGTTGCCGTGCAGCACGCCAGGGCGGCCACCGGTCATTGAAGCGGCATGGCCGTTTTCCACCTCGATGCCATGGCCGCCTGCCTCAGCGCCGTAGATGGCGACTTCCGGGTCATCAAGAAAGGCATGGAAGGTGCCGATGGCATTGGAGCCACCACCGACGCAGGCCACGATGGCTTCGGGCAGCTTGCCCTCGGCTTGCCGGAACTGCTCCTTGAGTTCGGTGCCGATCACCGACTGAAAATCGCGCACCATCTCGGGATAGGGATGGGGACCGGCAGCGGTGCCGATCAGGTAATATGTAGATTCAACATTGGTTACCCAGTCGCGCAGCGCCTCATTCATGGCGTCCTTGAGCGTGCCGGCGCCGGCGGTGACGGGGCGCACTTCGGCGCCCAGCATCTTCATGCGCAACACGTTCGGCATTTGCCGCTCGACATCAGTCGCGCCCATGAAAATGGTGCAGGGCAGGTTGAACTTGGCGCAGACGGTCGCCGTTGCGACGCCATGCTGGCCGGCGCCGGTTTCGGCGATCACCCGCGTCTTGCCCATCCGCTTGGCCAAGAGGATCTGCCCGAGGCAATTATTGATCTTGTGCGAACCAGTATGATTGAGCTCTTCGCGCTTGAACCAGACCTTGGCGCCGCCAAGATGCTCGGTCAGCCGCTCGGCAAAATAAAGCGGGCTCGGCCGGCCGGCATAATGAGTCGAAAGATCATTGAGTTCGGCGGCAAAGGCGGGATCGTTCTGTGCAGCCCGGTAGGCAGCCTCCAGATCCAGGATCAGCGGCATCAGGGTTTCGGCAACGAAGCGGCCGCCATATGGGCCAAAGCGGCCCGCTTCATCGGGGCCATTGCGGAGTGAGTTGATGCCGTCCATGGGGTCTCGCCAATCGATCGCAGAGCAAAAGGAAGCCGGAGCTTGCCGCTTCAATAGGCCTTGCAGCGTCCCAATTGCAAACTCAAAGCGCGGCGCGGGCGTTCCGGATAAAGGCTTCCACCAGCCGCTTGTCCTTGACCCCCGGCGCTGATTCTACGCCCGAGGACACATCGACACCCATCGGGCGCACGGTCTGGATCGCGTCGGCCACGGTGGCAGGGGTCAGTCCGCCCGAAAGCATGAAGGGGATCGCCGGGTCGAGAGCCCCGAGCAAGGACCAGTCGAAGGTTTCCCCCAGTCCCCCGGGGCGGTCGGCACCCTTGGGCGGCTTGGCGTCGAGCAGGATGCGATCGGCTACATCGGCAAACCCGGACACATTGGCGACATCGTCGGCAGACCCGATCGGCACCGCCTTGATGATTTCGACACCCGCTTCGGCGCGGATCGCCCCAACGCGATGCGGGCTTTCGGGCCCGTGCAGTTGGATCCAGTCCGGCCCCAGCGCCGCCACTTCGGCGACGCAGGAGTTATCGGGATTGACGAGGAGCACGCAGCTCTCGATCCGTCCGCGGGCGGTGGAGATCAGCCCGGCAATGTCTTCGATGGTGCAGTGGCGCGGCGAGCGCACGAAATGCACGAAGCCCACCATGTCGGCGCCCGCCGCAATGACGGTTTCGAGCATGTCGGTGGTTTTGATGCCGCAAATCTTGATGATGAGGGGGTCTGCCATCGCCTGTCACGAATTGGGGGGCAAGCTGCGCATCAGCGCAGTTCCAGAAGATCGTCGACTTCAGCAAGGGGAGCGCTTGCGCCCGCTGCCGGGGTTTTGCGCAAGCTTTCAAGCTCGCTCTGAAAGGCATAGGCTTCACGCCGCCAATGCCGCTCTCCGCTGCGATGGCGGGCCTGGGCGAACCAGGTCGCGATGCCGCCCAGCAAGACGCCGATCAGCAAGACGACATAAAGCACCACGAACAATGGCACGCCATAGCCGGGGGTAGCCATGGACTCCACGGGCACAAAGGGATTGAAATTGATAAGCACGAAGTGGCGGTTCGCCAGCGCAAACACGATCAGAAGAGCGCAAAGCGGCACCAGAACCAGCCAGCCGACGATTTTCTTGACCATAAAATGCGCTGCCCTGGGCGTCCTGCCCGTTACGAACGGTTTAGCCGCTCGCGGATTTCTTTGCCAGCCTTGAACTGGGGAACGTATTTCTCCCCCACATCCACCTGCTCGCCAGTGCGCGGATTGCGGCCGAGCCGCGCCGGGCGGTTCTTGACCGAGAAGGCGCCAAAGCCGCGTAGCTCAACGCGGTCGCCGCGCGCCATGGCATCGCCGATCTCATCGAGGATGGCATTGACGATGTTCTCGATGTCGCGCTGGAACAGATGCGGATTTTCGGCCGCAAGTTTCTCGACGAGTTCCGACTTGATCATGTCCGGCTCCGAAGGTGCCCTAATCCGTCCCCACTCACGAGGCCGGGTCAACCTGCCAAAGCGAGACCAGCCCGTCAAGCGCGATGGCACCCGCAGGCGGTAGCCCCAGGGCCGCTCGTGCCTGGCCCGAGATCAAGGCGCCCAGCCAGCCCAAACCCTGGTCCGGCTTGGGCCAGGCGGTGACAAGCTCAAGATCTTGGGCGATACCGCGCTCCGCTACTAGCCATTCGACGGCTTCCGGCTCCGAGCCGATCGCGTCGATCAGTCCGCTCGTCAGCGCCATGCGGCCTGTGACAATACGTCCATCGGACAGCGCCAGCGCCTGGGGGCGTGGCAGCCCGCGGCGCTCCGCCACCACATCCACGAACCACTCAAAACTGTCATTGACGAGGGCGGCAATCGATTCGCGCGCCGGCCCGGTCAGCGGCTCGTTGAAGTCCGGCTCGGCCTTGAGCGGTCCCGACGCCACCTTGTCGAGATTGATGCCGATCGTATCCATCAGCTTGCCCGCATCCACATGCTGGTAGAGCACGCCAATGGAGCCGACTATCGACAGGCGCCGCGCCAGAATATGGTCGGCGGCAATGGCGGTCATGTAAGCGGCCGAGGCGCCCAGTTCCTGCACCACGGCAACCACCGGCTTGGTTTCGCGCAGCCGGCTCAAGGCCTCATAAAGTTCCTCGCCGCCCGCAGTCGTGCCGCCAGGTGAGTTGATGGCCACGATGACAGCGGTGACGCTGTCGTCC
>JAQSXP010000315.1 GCA_029256605.1 Devosia sp.
CGGACGGCGGCCTCGATGGTGGCGATGTCGATCTTGCCCATGGTCATCATGGCTTCGAAGGCGCGTTTTGCATCTTCGCCGCCGCGAGCCATGGCGTCTGTCAGCACGCGCGGGGTGATCTGCCAGGACAGGCCCCATTTGTCCCGGCACCAGCCGCATTGGCTTTCCTCGCCGCCATTGTCGACGATAGCGTTCCAGTAGCGGTCGGTTTCTTCCTGATCGTCGGTGGCGATCTGGAAGGAGAAGGCTTCGCTGTGCCGGAAGGCGTCGCCGCCATTAAGGCCGATGCAGGGGATGCCAAACACGGTGAACTCGACGGTGAGCACATCGCCGGCCTTGCCTGACGGGTAATCGCTGGGAGCGCGGTGCACGGCGGTGACTTGGGTATCGGGGAAGGTCGCCGCATAAAAGCGGGCCGCTTCTTCGGCGTCGTTGTTGTACCAGAGGCAAAGAGTGTTCTTGGCGGTGGCCATAGTTATTCCTCCTTATGTTCAACCGGTGTTGGTCGGCTCCAGGGCTTGATCCTGCGCCCGCAAGGCTTAGGGGGCAACTGGTGACCTGCACATGACGGCTGGGAGTGAAAGCTGCCGACATGAGGCAAGGACATTTTCGGGAAGATCTGTGGGAGCGCCTCAAAGCATGTAACTTTACGCGTTGCATGAATCATGCAACAGAAAGAGTTGCAGAAGGCGCTTGGCGTAATGGGCGCATTTGCTTTGTGACCAGCCAAGGGACAAGAGCCATGACCAACCAAACTTCCGAACAGTTCTGGGAAGAGCGCTACCGGAACATGACCGGGCAACCGAGCGGCCGGCCGACCGGTAAGCTCGTGGAATTTGCCGAAGCCCTGCCGCCTGGGCGGGCGCTGGAGTTGGGCTGTTCGCGCGGGGACGACGCGATCTGGCTGGCGAGCAGGGGCTGGCAGGTCGTGGGGGTGGATATTTCGGCAACGGCGCTCGCCGTGGCGGCCGAACGGGCCAAAGCCGCTGGCGTCAGCGAGCGGGTGCGCTGGGAGGGGCATGATCTGGCGCAGAGCTTTCCGGAAGGAATGTTCGAGCTGGTGACGGCCCTTTATTTTCAGTCGCCGATTGCTTTTCCGCGCGCCGAGGTGCTGCGGAGGGCGGCAGAGGCGGTGGCGCCAGGGGGTGTGTTTCTGCTGGTCGAGCATTCCACGGCCGCGCCCTGGTCGTTCAAGAGCAGGACGCCGTTCAGCACGGTGGAGGAAACACTGGCGAGCCTGCAACTGGACGAGAGCTGGGAGCCGATCCTTGTTGGCGCCCCAAAGCGCGAGGCGCGGGGTCCGCAGGGGCAAACCGCCGAGGTGCTGGACAATGTGATTGTCCTGCGCAAGCGGCCGGCCTAGGGCGGAAAAGAATAGGCGCAGCCTGGGGAGGGCTGCGCCTTGGGGAAGCCCCGGCCGCACAATGGGGGATTGCGGCAAGGGCTTGGGGAGGGGTGAGGCTAGAAGGGCAGGATGGCGTCCATGACCTGCTGGCCGTAGCGGGGCTGCTGGACATCGGTGATCTGGCCGCGGCCGCCATAAGCAATGCGCGCTTCGGCGATCTTGGTGGAGGGAATGGTGTTGTTGGCCTGTATGTCGGAGGGGCGCACGATGCCCGCGACCACCAGATCGCGGACCTCGAAATTGACGCGCACCTCCTGGCGGCCTTCGATCACGAGGTTGCCGTTGGGCAGGACCTGCGTGACCACGGCGGCCACGGAGGTTTCGAGCGACTCCGAGCGGTTCACCGAGCCGTTGCCGGCATCCTTGAGGCCGGAGGTGAAGTCGACGGCGGCGGACGGATCGATCGTGCCGCCCGAGACCGAGGTGACGGCCGTGCCGAAGATGCCGCCCATGCCGGCGGTGTTGGTGGAATTGCGGCTGCGCTGGGTGTTGTTGGCGATCTTGGCGCTGTCATCGATGGTCACGATGACAGTGAGGATGTCGCCGATACGGTGGGCGCGCTCATCCTTGAAAAAGCCCTTGGCCGAGGTGCGGTAGAGCGAATTGGCCTGGTAGGTGTCGGCGATGGCTGCGGGCATGGGCATGCGCACGGGCTGGTAGCCTGCGACCGTGGTGGGGTCCTCGATGGCGGTCAGCGGCGGGGGATTGCCGATATTGGCAAGCCGGTCGGTGGTGTTGCAGCCGGCAAGGGCGGCAGCCAGCATCAGGACGGCGGTGAGTTTGAAGCGGTTCATGGCAGGGTTCCTGAAGCGGCGGATCAAAGGCCGGCTAGGGTAAGGGGGTCGGCGCTCACTTCCACCGCGCCGGGGGAGAGCACGGTGGCGCTCAGCACGCGGTTGGACATGAGGTTGAGCACCTGGAGGGGTGCGCCGGCGGCGGCACCGGTGACGGCCTGGCCCTTGACGGTCAGGGTCATGGCGCCGCGGCGGAAATAGATGGTGACGAGGTCGTTGCGCGCCACGGTCAGCGGCTGGGCGACATCGGCGGGCTTGAGGATCATGCCCTGGCGGCTTTGACGATTGAGCTGCATGCCCACGAGTTGATCGGGCTGCGCCACCCCCAGGCTTTCGGCGTAATGGGCGGGGATCGGGCGCATCACGATATCGGCTGGGGTGAGGACCGTGCCGGCGGCAAGATTAGCTGCGAGGTGGGGAGCCTCGACCAGAAGTTCGATCGAGCCGGCCAGATCGAGGGGAGCGGGATGGCCGGCGATGGCGAAGCGGGCGGTGAAGGCGCCGCTTGCGGGCAAGTAGCGCAGGTTTTCGATACGGGCGGGCTGCTCAATGGCTTCAGCGGCGAGGGTGGGGACGGGGGCGCTGAAGAGGATTTGCGCTGAGGTGCCCGCAGCGGCGATGCCGCGGGTCTGCAGTTCGCGGGTGATGAGATCGGTCAAAACGGCTTCATCGACCATGGCGGCGGCGCGGCTGACGCGGACGGAGAGGGCGCCGTTGTTCTGGAAGTCGCCAAGCCCGGCACGGGTAGCGGCAGCAGTGACTTCGGCCAGCGAAACCTGACCGCTGGTGCCGGGCTGAGGCGCGCGGAACAGGGGCTGCTCGGCCGCAGCGCCGGCATCGGCGAACATGTCGCCGACGGTGACGATGGCGGCGGCCACAACGACATCGGTGCGCAGCACGGGAGCGGCGGCCGCCGTGGTGGCGAGGA
>JAQSXP010000316.1 GCA_029256605.1 Devosia sp.
GCGGCCGTTGCGCTTTCCAGCACCTGCTGGCTCGCCACATTGCGCTCGCGCAGCGTATTTTGCCGCTCGGCCTGCTGGCTGGCCTGCAACTGGGCCGCCTTGGCACTGGCGAGGCTCGCCTCGGCGCTCGCCACCTGGACTTCAAAGCTCGCCGGATCGATCCGGTACAGCACATCGCCCCGTTCCACCTGGCTGCCCTGCTCGAACACCCGCTCCACCACGATGCCCGACACCCGCGGCCGCACCTCGGCGATCCGGGTGGGCACGATGCGGCCCGGCAACTCATTGACCAGCGCCACCCGCTCGGGCTTGACCGTCAAAACGCTCACCCCCGCCGGCGGCATGGCGGGCGGAGCCGCCGCTTCGGATTGTCCATCAGCATCGCTGCAAGCGGCAAGAACGGCTACCAGCCCGATGGCCAGCACGGCCCCAGATACGCGTTTCACAAAGTTCACGGGAGTTGTGGTCCTGATTGGTCAGAAGGTGGTGGTGGTGGATGAGGCGAGGGTCGGGCTCACTGGCCCTTGAGATCGTCGAGCTGGGCGAGCCCGGCGATCTCGGCGAGCAGCTTCTGCCTTTCGCCGTCGGGCCAGCTATGGATGCCGAACCATTCGAGCGAGCGCATGCCTTCGAGCGCGAGGAAAGCCAGGCGCGCGCCGACCGTCGCGCCGGAGGCCGAAACCGAGGCGAATTCGCGCTCGTAATGCTCGTTGATGATCTTGGTGAGTTCGCCGTCATTGCTGAGCGAGGCACAAAGATTGCGCGCCACCGCTCGCTGCTCCTGGGGTAACGTGCCGGTGGCCACCTGCACATGGGCCCTGATGCGGGCCGCCGCCCCCTGCACCGGCTGGGCCTGCTCGGCCTCGTCCAGCAGCAGCTGCCATTCGCCGAAGCGGCGTTTGACAATGGCGCGAACCAGATCCTGCTTGGTGCCGCAATCGCGCACCACGCTGCCTTTGCTGATCCCGGCTTCGATTGCCACGTCTTCGAGAGTGAAATTGGCGGCACCCTTGGTGCCGATCACGCGCTCGGCAGCGTCGAGGATAGTATTTTCCTCGATAGTTCTGTGGCGCGCCATGACCACTCTCCATTAATTCCTGAACAGTCAGCTATTATTGCGGCTGTTCTCTGTCAAGAGAAGCACCTGGGCCGGGGTTGCGGCTTATGCGCCCAGTCGAGCGAGCCCGGATCGGGCACTTATTCGCGCCGCTGCTTGATATCCGTCACGCCAGCCGGTGTCCTCATCGCTAGAAATAAGGCGAACTTGGCGTGATGCGGCTGTCCATTGGGCCTCACCGGGGCCCGGGGATGGCGCACCGAGAGCAAACAAGGAGAGCCTGGGTGCAAGCAAGGCGATGGGGCGCAACAATGGGTCTTGCCGCCGCCCTTGCCGGCTGCAGCCGGGTCCCCCACGCCCCCTCCGTGCCCATCTTTGGCTCCTATTTTCCCGCTTGGGTGATCTGTGCGGTTGCCGGCATCATCATCGCGGTGGTCGTGCGGGGCCTCTTCATCCTGCTCCGCATCGATCACAACCTGCCCACTCCGCCCCTGGTTTATCTCTGCGTCGCCATCAGCGCCGGCATTGGCTGCTGGCTGGTCTGGACGGGGTATTTCTGATGCTGGGCAAGATCTTGGGCAGATTGGTCGGCTATGCCATCTTCATCCTCACCGCCGGGATGATCTATCTGGCCTGGAGCCAGGGCGCCGCCAATCCCAGCTCCGACTTTGCCGAAATCGATGCGCCGATCGTGCAGATCTCCCCCACCGTGCCTGGGCGCATCATCGAGATCCCCATCAGCAACAATGCCAGCGTCAACAAGGGGGACGTGCTGTTCCAGATCGACCCCGAGCCCTATCGACTGCGGCTGGAACAAGCGCAGGCCGAGCTGCGCGCCACCCAATCCGAACTCGCCCAGGGCGAGCGCAACATTTCGGCCGAACAATCCAATGCCGGCGTCACCCAAAAGCAGATCGAACGCGCCCAATACAATTCCGACCTCGCCAAGCAGACCCTTGACCGGCTCGAGCCCCTGCTCAAGCGCGGCTTTGTCACCGCGCAGCAGGTCGATGAAGCGCGCACCGCCTACAACGATTCCCTCGTGAGCCTCGAACAGGCGCTGCAGCAATCGGAAGGGGCGACCGAAGTCATCGGCACGCTCGAAACCCGGCAGGCCCAGGTGCAGACCGCCACCGCGACCGTCGCCTTGGCGGAGCGCGACCTGGCCAACACCACGGTGCGCGCCCCCATCAGCGGTCTCATTTCCGGCCTCAACACCGCGGCGGGCGAATATGTCCTCACCGGCGTGCCGGTATTTGCCATGATCGACACCGCCAAATGGGAAGCGGTGGCGTTTTTTCGCGAAACCGAATTGCCCAACATCGCGCTGGGGGACGAGGCCGATGTCTACATCATGGCCGATGCCGAGCTGAGCGTGCGCGCCACGGTCACGGCGATCGGCTGGGGCGTCCGCTCCACCGATGAAACCACCATTCTGGGGCTTCCCGTCCTGTCCAATTCCCTCAACTGGGTAAAAGTGGCCAAGCGCTTCCCGGTTTATCTGGAAATGCATGAGCCACCCTCTTCCCTGTTGCGCGTCGGCGCTTCGGCAGTGGTGGTGGTGAACGGACCATCGGGCGCCCGCAATGGCCCAGCCCAGCCCTAGCCCGAAGCTTTTCGCCGTGCTGGCCCAGGAGCTGCGCCCCCATGAAGGCCGCCTGGGCGCGTCCCTGCGCACCGCGCTCTGCTGCGTCATCGTTGTGGTGCTCTCGATGAGCCAGCAAGTGCCCGAAGCGGCGCTGTCCTGCTACCTCGTCTTTTTCGCCAGCCGCAACAATGCCGCGAGTGGCATCGTCATCGCCCTCGCCCTGATCCTGGCGGCGAGCCTTGGCATCGCGATGGGCGTCCTCGTCCTCGATCTGGCCGCCGACGAACCCATGGTGCGCCTCGCGCTCATTGCCGTCTTCACCTTTGGCGGCATGTATTTTTCCGTCGCCACCTCCGCCGGCTCCATTGCCGCCACGGTCGGCTTCGTCTTTGCCTTTGTGCTCACCCTCAATGATTTCGTGCCCATTCCGGGCCTGCTGATCCGGGGCCTCGCCTGGATGTGGGTCGTGGTGTTTTTCCC
>JAQSXP010000317.1 GCA_029256605.1 Devosia sp.
TCCATGGGCGCCTCGCGCTGGCGCCGGTTCAGGATGGCGCGGCTGCCTTCGGCCTTGCCCTATTTCTTTGCCGGGCTGCGCATTTCCATCACCTATGCGGTGGTGGGGGCGATCTTTGCCGAATATGCCGGGGCGGTGCGGGGCCTGGGGATCTATATCCTTAACGCCAAGAACAATTTCCGGCCCGACCTGGTGCTGGCGGCGGTGCTGGTCAGTGCTAGCCTGACGCTTGTGCTATTCGGGGCCACCGTGCTGCTGCAGCGGGCGGCCATGCCCTGGGCGCGGCTCGGGGACCGCCGGCCATGAGCACGCCGCGGCTGGAACTCCGCAATTTGAGCAAGAGCTTTGGCGACACCGGAGTGCTGGCCGGCATCGATCTGAGTGTGGGGGCGGGCGAGTTCGTGTCGATCCTCGGTCCGTCGGGGGCCGGCAAGTCGACCATCTTGCAATTGCTCACCGGCGCCATTGCGCCTGATGCGGGGGAGATGCTGTTCGATGGAGCGCCCCTGGAGGAGAAAAGCCAGTCCTTTGCCTTCATGCCGCAGCGCGACGCGCTGATGCCATGGCGGCGCATCATCGACAACACAACGCTTGGGCTCGAAGTGGCAGGTGCCGGCCGAAAGGCCGCACGCGCCGCCGTCGAGCCGCTGTTTGCCGAGTTTGGTCTTGCCGGCTTTGAGCGCCATTATCCCGCCCAGCTCTCGGGCGGCATGCGGCAGCGCGCGGCGCTGTTGCGCACCGTGGTGCAGCACAAGGCCATGCTGCTGCTCGACGAGCCCTTTGGCGCGCTCGACGCGCTGACCCGCGCACAAATGCAGCGTTGGCTGGCGGGGATGTGGAACCGGCATCGCTGGACCGTACTGCTGATCACCCATGATGTGCGCGAAGCGGTGCTGCTGTCAGACCGCATCTATGTGCTCTCGCCGCGCCCGGCGCGGATCGTGCGGCGCTTCGAAGTGAGGCTGCCGCATCCACGATTGCCCGCAGCCTCGCCCGCGCTCGCGGAGATCGAGGCCGAGATCCTGCAAACCCTGTTTGAACCGGAGGAATAATCATGCCGCTTTTGCGCCTGCTGGCGGGCCTCAGCCTTGCCGCCGCCCTCGCTACTGCACCCGTATTGGCCCAGCCAACCGAAGTAACAATGGCGCTGGATTGGACGCCCAACACCAATCATGTCGGCCTGTTTGTGGCTGAGGCTAAGGGGTTCTACGAGGAAGCGGGGCTTGCGGTGGAAATCCTGCCCTATTCCGACACATCGGCAGGCACGCTCGTGGCAAATGGAGTCGCCGATTTCGGCATCCTGGGCTCGATCGGGCTCTTCACCCAGCGCACCGCCGGCGTGGATCTCGTCGCGACCTATGCGCTGGTGCAGACCGAAACGGGGCGGCTGGTCTTCAACGGCGAGCGTGCCGATATCCAGAGCCCCCGGGACCTCGATGGCAAGACCTATGCCGGGTTTGGCAGCAACTGGGAAAATGCACTGATCGGCACGATCATCCGCGCTGATGGCGGGGAGGGCGAGTTCGAAACCGTGACCCTGGGCACATCGGCCTACGAGGCGCTGGCCAATGGCGCGGTGGATTTCACCCTTGAGGTTTATACCTGGGAGGGGGTAAAGGCCGAGCGCGACGGTCGCGCCCAGCGCTCCTTCCGCTATGCGGACTGGGGCGTGCCCGACCAGCACACCAATTTCATCGGCACGACGGGTGCCTATCTGGCCGAGCATCCGGACACGGCCAAGGCGTTCATTGGCGCCAGCCAGCGCGGTTACGCCTATGCCGTGGCCCATCCCGACGAGGCGACCGATATTCTGGTCGCGGCGCACAGCGATGCGCTGCTAGACCGGGACTTCGTGCGCGCGTCGCTGCAGGCGCTGATCGATGGACATTACCTCCAGGCCGAGAACGGCGCCGTGGGCGTGATCGACCCGGCCAAGATGGAGGCGATGGGCACGTTCCTGTTTGAAGCCGGCATTCTCAAGGATGGCGATGGCAATCCTCTTGCCGCCAAGCCCGATTTTTCCGGCTATTACACGAATGCCTATCTGGACGAGGCGCCGTGAGCGCCATGCGGCGGATGGGGCTAAATGCAGTGATCTTCGGGCTCGGCAGCCATGAAGCGGGCTGGCGCATGCCCGAAAGCAATGCGCTGGCCTCGACCGACCTGCAGTACTGGATCGATATTGCCCGCCGGGCTGAGGCGGGAGGGTTCGATGCCCTGTTTCTGGGCGATGTGCTAGCCCTGCAGCAAAGCGCCGACCGGCACCTGTCGGACGCGATGGACCCGTTCATCATCCTTTCGGCCCTCGCGGCAGTCACCGAGCGGATCGGGCTGATCGGCACGGCCTCGACGAGCTTTGATCATCCCTTTCACCTCGCCCGCCGCTTTGCCTCGCTCGATCATATCAGCGGCGGCCGGGCGGGTTGGAACATCGTCACCTCCTCCAATGCCCTCGAGGCCCACAACTTCGGGCTCGACGCCATGCCCGAACACGATCAGCGCTATGCCCGGGCCGGTGACGTCACGGCGGCGGTGCTGGCGCTCTGGGACTCTTGGCAAGCCGATGCACGCATCGCCGACAAAGCGGCGGGGACCTATCTCGATCTCGCCAGAGTGCGGCCGGTGGATCATCACGGCCCTTTTGTACGAACGCGCGGGCCGCTCAACGTGCCGCGCTCACCGCAGGGGCGTCCGCTGCTGGCGCAGGCCGGCGCTTCGGAGGCGGGGCGAGACTTTGCGGCTCGCCATGCCGATCTGGTGTTCACCGTGCAAGCCGATTTGGTTGAAGCGCAGGAATTCTATCGCGACATGAAGGCACGGGCTGCCCGCCACGGCCGGGCGCCCGAAAGCCTGCTGATCTATCCCGGCATCGTGCCCGTTGCGGCTGCGACGCGGGCGCAGGCGGAAGAGCGGCTGGTGCAGCTCAACAGCTTCATGGTGCCCGAGCATGCCATGGCCAAGCTATCGGAGTTCCTGGGCACGGATCTGTCGGCGGCACCGCTCGATGAGCCGCTGCCAGTGTCCGTTGGGGTAGGGGCCCCCAATCAGTCGAGCCAAAGCCGGGTTGCGGTTCTGGTCGGCATTGCGCGCCGCGAGAAGCTGAGCTTGCGCCAGCTGCTGATGC
>JAQSXP010000318.1 GCA_029256605.1 Devosia sp.
GCAATCGCATCGGCGGTGATATCGTCATGCGTCGGCCCGATGCCGCCGGTCGTGAACACGTAGGTGTAGCGCGAGCGCAGCGCATTGACGGCCGCTATGATGTCGTCGGTGTCATCGCTGACCACCCGCACTTCCTTGAGCTCGATCCCCAGATCGGTGCAGAAATCGGCGGTCGCGCCGATATTGACGTCCTTGGTGCGGCCCGAAAGAATCTCATCGCCAATCACCAGAAGCCCGGCGGTCACGGAAGCTGCGCTCGACATGGGAAATCAACCTGTTATTGCCCCCCAGCAATGCCCCGCCCCATAAGGTGCGTCAAGCCAACACGCAGTGAGCGTTGGCTCTTCCAATCACCCGATTGGGCGATTATCTTTGCCCCTTAGCCGGAGAGCATGATGATTACCTATGTCGATGCCGAGACCAAAGGCCGCCGCACGCCAGGCGTTATTCCGCTGCACGGACCGGAAGGCTTTGAGGGCATGCGCAAGGCCGGCCAGCTGACCGCGCGCGCCCTCGACATTCTCACCGAATATGTCGAGCCGGGCGTGCCCACCGCCACGCTCGACCGCATTGCCTATGAGTTCGCGCGCGACAATGGCGCAATGCCCGCAACCCTGTTCTACAAGGGCTTCCGTCACTCGCTGTGCACCTCCATCAACCATGTCGTGTGCCACGGCATTCCCGATGAGCGCCCGCTCAAGGAAGGCGACATCGTCAATATCGACCTGACCTTGATTGTGGACGGTTGGTACGGCGATTCCAGCCGCATGTATCCGGTGGGCGAAATCTCGCGCAAGGCGGAGCGGCTGATCGAAGTCACCTATCAAAGCCTCGAAGCGGGCCTTGCGGCCGCCAAGCCGGGCAACACCACCGGCGATATCGGCGCTGCCATCCAGACCCTGGCCGAAGGCGAGCGCACCAGCGTGGTGCGCGACTTCGTGGGGCATGGCGTTGGCAAGCTCTTTCATGACGAGCCCAACATCCTCCATTTCGGCCAGCCCGGCACCGGTGTGCCCCTCAAGCCCGGCATGATCTTCACCATCGAGCCGATGCTCAATCTGGGCCGGCCGCACGTCAAGATTCTCTCCGATGGCTGGACCGCGGTCACCCGCGACCGCACCCTGTCCTCGCAATGCGAGCACTCCATTGGCATCACCGAAACCGGACACGAGATTTTCACGACCTCCCCAGCCGGCTTGTTCAATCCTCTGGCCGCACGGCAAGCCGCATGACCAAGGGCCGGAGCGAGGAGTTCGACGAAGCCAGTTTCCTCGTCGCCGACACTCCTGCCCCCAACGATCACGGTTCGATGGCTCCCGCCAATAGTGCCGCGCCCAAGCCCGATCACGCTGGTCATCGCAAACGACTGAGAGACCGATTTCTCAAGGTCGGGGGCGATGCCTTCGAGGACTACGAACTGCTGGAGCTGGCTCTGCACCTGGTCATCCCGCAGAAGGACACCAAGCCGCTGGCAAAGCAGTTGCTGAAGGAGTTCGGGTCTTTTTCGGGCGTGTTCGCTGCCAGCGAAGCGCGCCTGCGCAATATTGACGGGCTTGGCGAAACCTCAGTGGCCAATCTCAAGGTCATCCAGGCCGTCGCCGCCCGCTTCGGCCGCGACCGGATCGCCGTGGAAAAGCCGATCCTGTCCTCGTGGTCCCAGCTGATCGACTACTGCACCACCCAGATGGCGTTCGAAACCATCGAGCAGTTCCGCATCCTCTTCCTCGACAAAAAGAACCGGCTGATCGCCGACGAGGTGCAGCAAACCGGCACGGTCGATCACACTCCGGTCTACCCGCGCGAAGTGATCAAGCGCTCGCTCGAACTAGGCGCCACGGCGCTGATCTTGCTCCACAACCACCCGTCGGGCGACCCGTCGCCCTCCTCGGCCGATGTGCGCATGACCCGCGAAATCGTGGATATCGCCAAGCCCCTCGGCATCACGCTGCACGACCATCTCGTGATCGGCAAGAACGGCCACGCCTCGCTGCGCGCGCTCAAGCTGATCTGAGCCTAGCCGAAGGTCGCCAGCACCGGGAAGGTCTCGAGAAACCAGAACGAGATGCGGGTGAAATTGCCCGTCAGGAACAAGACGCCGGTCACGACTAGCAAAGCGCCCATGACCCGCTCCACTGTGTGCAGGTGCTTCTTGAAGCCGTTAAAGAAGGTCAGGAACGGCCCGATGGCAATGCCGGCCAGGAAAAACGGCACGCCGAGTCCAAGGGAATATAGCCCGAGCAGCGATGCGCCCTCCCAGGCCGTGTCCCGGCTTGCCGCTACCGACAGCACTGCAGCCAGCACCGGCCCGATACACGGGGTCCAGCCAATCGCAAAGGCTAGGCCCAACAGGAATCCGCCCAGCGGACCGCTGGCGACGCCCGGCCCCTGATGGCGCACCTGCCGATCCAGCAAGGCGATCCGGTACACGCCCAGGAAATGCAGCCCCATGGCGATGATCAGGAGGCCGGCCAGCGGCGTGAGGACGGGCAACGCCTGCCGGAACACCTGCCCAAACGCCGTGGCGGTGGCGCCCAGCGCAATGAACACGACGCTAAACCCAAGGATGAAAAACACCGAAGTGCCCATCACCCGCCGCTGCAGCGCCCCCGCGCCACCCTCTTCGGCCCGCAGCTGGTCGAAACTGGCGCCGCTCATATAGGTCAGATAGGGCGGAACAAGCGGCAGCACGCATGGACTGAGAAAACTCAGCACCCCGGCGCCAAACACCATCGGCAGCGAAAACTCCACAACACAGCTCCGTTGATCGCGACCCTGTGTAGCGCGTCACCCGCACAAAGCAACCGCCACACCGCCGCATCGCCCCCTTGTGAAACCCGCGCCCGCACTACGCACTGCCTTGTCGGCGCCGTGCCCCTTATGTAGAGCAAAGGCTTCTCCTGCGGCAAAAGGCCAGCCTCATGACCCAACCCATCCGCATCGCTCCCTCCATCCTCTCGGCAGACTTTGCCCGGCTGGGCGAGGAAATCAGCGCTATCGATGCGGCGGGGGCAGACTATATCCATGTGGATGTGATGGACGGCCATTTCGTGCCCAACATCTCCTTTGGCCCCACCGTCATGGCTGCCGTGCGTGCCCG
>JAQSXP010000319.1 GCA_029256605.1 Devosia sp.
AGCGAGCTTGTAGTCGAGCAGCCAGCGGCTTGAGCCGCGGAAGGTATGCGCCGCCAGATCGGGGGTCAGCGCATTGACGGGCAGCGGCCACTGGGCCTGATAGCTGGGGGGCAATGTAGCCCCCTTAATTTGTGCGACCATGTCGAGAGCCTCCGTGCCGGCAAGCGTGATCTGGCCTGCTTCGTCCATGCCCAGCGGCTCGGCCGCTTCGGCAACAAGTGAGAAGGATCCGTTTTGACCCAGTGGGCGGGCTTGCGCCGGGACCCCCTGGCGGGACAGCCATTGCGTGGCCCAGGCCTGCATTGCCGGCTGGTCGGGCGCCCACAAGCCGATCGGCTCGGCAGCAAGCGCGATCCTGGTTTCCACATCGCTGCGCGGCGCATCGAGCTGCAGGGCCAGTCCGCTGCTTTCGAGCACCGCAATGGCAGAGCCCAGATTAGCGGCATTGGTGGGGCAGATCTGGCCCCAATTGGTGGTGCCATTAGCATCGAGGGTGACGAGGATTTCTCCCGCCGCCAAGTCTGCCGGCAACAGGGGATAGGTCAGCTGCAGGGTGCTTGTCCCACGCAAAAGCACAACGGCATCGCGTTCGGTGCCATTGACGAGGATGGTCAACAGGCCGTCTCCCTGCTCGACCAGCTCGCTTTGCAGATCGAGTTGCACCTGGCCCTCAACAATGTTGACGCCCTCGGGCAAGGGGAAGCGCAGGCTAGCCTGGGAGGGGAAACCCGCCAGCCCCATCCAGATGCCGGGCTGGGCGCGTGGGATACGCACCACTGCCTCGCCGGCGGCCAAACGAGCGGGCGTCGCTGGGGGCGGCCTGGGCCAGCTCGATCGATGCTGCTCGGCCATCAGAAAGACCGAGGCGCTCGGTGATGTTGGCGGCAAAGCCGGGGTCGCTGAACAGGACCGACATGGTGGTGACCCCAAAGATGATCACCGCAAACATGACTAGGCGGAGGGCGTCGCGCATGGCTCAAACTCACTCTTTCACAAGGCCGGGACGATTGTTGCGGGTCCACAAGGAGCGCGCCGCCACCATTTTGGGGTTGTAGCGGGACTTGAAGCGCTCCACGATTTCCATGGTTTCGCCGAACAGCTGTTCACGCAGCAGAATCGGATCGAGCCCCAAAGAGCGGAAAGCCGCATTGGACATCAGCAGATCGTTTTCGGCGTCTTCATTGCGGGGATTGTCGACATAGGCGATGCGCGCGCCGGTCATGGCGGCGATCATCTCGGCCAGGTCGCGCACCCGTTTGGTTTCGGCGACCTGGTTGAAGATCTTGACCCGATCACCAGGCTGCGGTGGGTTGTCGATGGCGAGCTGGACACAACGTACGGTGTCCTGGATGTTGATGAAGGCGCGCGTCTGCCCGCCCGTGCCATGTACGGTCAGGGCATGGCCCACCACGGCCTGCATCAAGAAGCGGTTAAGCACCGTCCCATAATCGCCGTCATAATCGAAGCGGTTGACCAACCCGTCGTGCTGGCGGGTTTCCTCGGTCTGAGTGCCCCAGACGATGCCCTGGTGCAGATCGGTGATCGGCAGACGATCATTGTGCGCATAATATTGGAAGATCAGCTGATCCATCGACTTGGTCAGGTGGTAGACCGAGCCGGGATTGGTGGGAAACAGGATCGAGCGCTTCACATACTCATCACCATGCGCCTTGATGAGAACATCGAGATAGCCCTCGGGAATCTCGACGCCAGCGCTGCCATAACCATAAACCCCTGTGGTCCCCAAATGGACCACGTGAATGGACTTGGGCAGGTCCACGATGGCCGCGAGCAAGTTGTGCGTGCCACCAATATTGTTCTCGATCGTGTAGCGCTTGTGACTTGAATTGGTCATCGAGTATGGCGCGGAACGTTGTTCGGCGAAATGAACCACCGTATCGGGCGCGAAAATCTCGAGGGTGTCGCGCAGGCTGTGGAAGTCGCGGGCGACGTCGGTAAAAAAGTAGTCGATCTGCTGGCCCGAAACGTCCCGCCAGATGTCGAGCCGCTCCCGGATCGAGGTGATGGGGCTTAGGCTGCCGGCGCCCATTTCATCATCGATGTGGCGCCGCGAAAGATTGTCGACGATGCCGACCCGATACCCGCGGGCGGAGAGATGGAGGGCTGTTGGCCAGCCGCAAAAGCCATCCCCCCCAAGAATGAGTACCGATCGCATTTCCATCTCCGCATCTGGCGGGCATCCGCTGGGACGCACCTCGATGGGAATGGATCATAGGCAGCAGGCCAAACAGACTTTTGATATCGGTCAAGGTCGCGGAAATTTACTTTCGCCCGCGATGCTTCCGAAACTAATCAATTTACGCATTCATCTACGGCGGAATCTTGCTCAATCTGGCGGTGTCACGCTGCCTAAATTAGAACGATGGCGATATGCCTATGAATCAAAAGTCACGCCGCCGGGCAACGAAACTAAATATTGGCACCTGTATTTTGATTTTTGTCAGGGCGGGGGCGAAGCTTCTTCAGTTCACGTACCGGCAGACACTCTTGATTTCCAAGGAGATGGCAAGGTGAGTGACCTCGTAGCAATTTCGTTTGACGACGTGAATGAAGCCGATCGCGTGCTCCATGAGCTTAACCAGCTGCAAAAGGAGTACCTCATCGATCTGGAGGATGCCGTGGTGGTGATCCGCCGTCCGGACGGCAAGATCAATCTCAAGCAGAGCTATAATGTGGCCGGCGCGGGAGCCGCCTATGGCGGCATGTCGGGCGTGGCCTGGGGCACGCTGGTGGGCCTGTTGTTCCTCAATCCGCTGGCAGGCTTTGCCCTCGGCGGGCTCATTGGCGCCGCCACCGGTGCCATTTCGGGTTCGCTGATCGATTATGGCGTGGATGACAATTTCGTCCGCTCCATCGCCGAGAAGCTTACTCCCGGCAGCTCGGCCCTCTTTATTTTGGTGCGCAAGGCGCAGCCCGAAAAGGTGACGGCTGAGCTGGCCAAATACAAAGGCACCATCATCAAGAGCTCGCTCTCCCCCGAGCAGGAGAAGAAGCTCGAGGCGGCGATCACGAAAGCCCGCCAGCAAGACAATCCGGTTGCCGCCTGACGAGTCCACGTCCTATCCGCAGCGACCGAGTGTTTGGAGCCCAGGCATGACGCAACATCTGAAGACCTCCAGTGCCGAGGCACCGATCTCCATCTACAGCAATGGCATGAAGATCTACCGGCAAGGGGACCCGTCGGGGTCCCTTTATTCGGTGCAGTTCGGCTGCGTGCTCCTGGCGCGTGTCACCTATGGTGGCAACCGTCAGGTCGGGGGGTTCTTTTTCCCCAATGACGTGTTTGGTTGGGAAAGCGAAACCGAACATTGCTTTTCCGCCGAAGCGGCGGGCACCACCGGGATCCGCGTCTTTGCCCCCGCCCGCGATCCCAATTCTACCGAATGGCGCCACAAGCAGCTCCTGCCCAGCCTGACGCGGCTGCGCGAACAGCTGCTGATCGTTTCGCTCGGCACCGCCGATGCGCGCCTGGCCGCGTTCCTTTGCGACCTGGTGGAGCGCAATCGCAACGATCTGCTCGTGTTGCCGATGCACCGGCTCGACATCGCCGCCTATCTCGGCATCAGCCCCGAAACAGTGTCGCGGGTGCTGCGGCGCTTCAAGGATGCCGGCCTCGTCAGCGTGCCCAGCACCCACTACATCAAGGTGCTGAACCTGCCTGCCCTGCAACAGATCCAGTGACGGGCAGGC
>JAQSXP010000320.1 GCA_029256605.1 Devosia sp.
ACCGGCCAGTGGATCAGGAACAGATCGAGATAGTCGAGCCCCAGCTTTTCGAGCGACCCATGAAAGCTCTTGATCGCCTGGTCATAGGCCTGATCTCGGGTGCGCAGCTTGGAGGTGACAAACAGCTCCTCGCGCGCAATGCCGCTGTCCTTGATGGCGCGTCCCACGCCTTCTTCATTGTTATAGCCCTGAGCCGTATCGATCGAGCGATACCCCGCCTGCAACGCTTCGCTGACCGCTGCCTGCACTTCATTGTTGGGCACCTGCCACACCCCGAAGCCGAGCTGGGGAATGGAATTGCCGTCATTGAGGGAAATGTTGGGGACGCCAGCCATGCAAAAGCTCCTTGGGCAGGTTTTAACTCCCTGCCCAAACGGCTTTTCGCTCCAAGAGTTCAGTACCTGGGGACGATCAATCGCCCAGGAGGCACCAGCTAGCCCTTTGCCTGGGTAGGCACGAGCTTAAGTTTGGGCCGGCGGGAGGCATGAAACAGCGTGATCTCGACTGCGGCTTGCTCGTCGCTTTCACCACCGACAAGCCGATAGCCGAACCGCTCGGCCAGGGGACGCAACTGTTCAACGCATTCCGCGCGAACCCGTCGCTCGATCACCGGCTCGCCCAGCGCCATCAGCACTGTCGCCGCCCCGATCTCTACGCCCAGGTCGAATTCATCATCGCGACCCGGAAACCGTACCCGCACTCCATCCAGCACCTCGATCTGGCGCATCCACGAACTCCTACTAACACTCAATCATCACTCTAGCGTGGTGAATCCCATGTTAACAAAACCGTGCCCGTCCCACACTTCACAAATGGGAACCAAGGCCGAATCCCGCCCGTTCCCTAGGCCCTGACACAGCGGCGGAACAGCTATGACCGACACGCAAGACACCCTGCAGGTCGTCGACGAGTTCTCGACCATTCGCAAGCAGGACGTGGTCACCGGCAAGGTTCGGGTCAGCACCAGGACCGAGCTCGTGGAGGACGTGGCCTCGGCCATGCTCGACCGCCAGGATGTCGAAGTGACCCGCGTCCCGCGTGGGGTGGAGATCACTGAAGCCCCACCGATCCGCACCGAAGGGGATACCACCATCATCCCCGTGGTTGAGGAGGTTCTCGTGGTCGAAAAGCGGCTGGTGCTCAAGGAGGAGCTCCATCTGCGCCGCACCTTATCGCGTGAACATGTCGAACTGCCCATCACCCTGCGCAAGCAACATGCAGTGGTTGAACGAAGCCAAGCCGACCAAACCGATTCAGAAGAGGAACAATAAATGAGCCAGTTTTCCGCTACCGGCGCCGATCGCACTCTTTCGGCCTTTTTCGACTCCCGCAGCGAAGCGGATCGCGCCGTCAATCGGCTGATCGAAGCCGGCATCCCCCGCGACAATGTGCGCCTGATGCCCGGCTATGAAAACGACGAGCCCGTCGCCAATCGGGAAGAAGCCCATCGCGGCTTTTTCGCCTCTCTGGCCGATTTCTTCATGCCCGATGAGGATCGCTATACCTATGCCGAGGGCCTGAGCCGCGGCGGCTTCCTCGTGACCGTCAGCGATCTCGATGCCACCAACCACGACGTCGCCCTCGATATCCTCGATGACGAAGGCGCCATTGACCTGGACGAGCGCGAGGAAAGCTGGCGCACCGAAGGCTGGACCGGCTACACCACCGATTATTCCGGCACCGGCCACCGCGCTGCTGACTCCACCAACAGCACCGCCGGCTCCATGGGCGCGGGCAGCACCGCCTCCACCGGCAGCACCCTGGGCGCAAGCGCCGCTGGCGCTGCTGGCGCCACCACCACCTCTGACATTGCCGGCTCCGCTGGCTCCATGGGCAGCACCGGCTATGGCGCAGCGGGCCAGAGCCAGACCGGCTCGAGCGCAAGCTCGGGCACCGGCTTTACCGATCGTACCAGCGCTGAACTGGGCAGTGACGAGGTCATCCCGGTGGTTGAGGAACAGCTGCGCGTTGGCAAGCGCGACGTCAATCTGGGCCGCGTGCGCGTGCGCTCCTATGTCCGTGAGGAACCCGTCAGTGCCAGTGTCAATCTCTACGAGGAACGCGTGACCATCGAGCGCCGCCCCGTGGACCGTGACCTCAGCGCCGCTGACGCCGCCTTCCAGGACCGCACCATCGAGGCTGAAGAGCACGCCGAGGAAGCCGTGGTCGACAAGCAGGCGCGCGTCACCGAGGAAATCTCCCTGCGCAAGGAAGGGACGAGCCGCGAGGAAACCGTCAACGACACCGTGCGCAAGACCGAAGTGGAAGTCGAGGACGATCGCTCGACCGGCCTTGGCGAGCGCAAGACCAGCATCTAATCGGGCCTGACGCCCAACCGGCCCCGCTCTCAGGAGCGGGGCTTTTTCGTGCCTGGCGGCTTCCGCTCTAGCCCTGCGCGCGGGCTAGCGGATAGTCTTCGGCGTAATAAAGGTCGCGAATATCGCTGCCCTCGAAGCGCTGCTCATCGACTTCGAGCAGCGAGCCGCGCAGCAGTTCGGCCGGCATCTCCTCGATCGCATAGCGCAGCGCTTCGGCCGCCGACGCAAAGCGCTGGTAGCGAACCTGCCGGGACTTATAAAAGCTCTTGCTCGGATAGAGTTCGGCTGCAGCATTGTAGTTGAAATTGGACATGGACACCTGCCTGGGGATCAAGATGGACGGCAGCGCCGGCTCGAACAGCTGCGGCGCTGGAAACGTTCGCAAGTCTCGGGGATCGCCAAGCAACCGGAAAAAACCGGGAGGATCAGGTAGCCAATTGGCCGAAAACATACCGCTTATATATGCGCGCCCGGAGGGCCAATTACAAGGCAGCGCCCCTGCCGCCGCCGTCCGTCCCCTCTCCAGTTGGGGCGCAAAATGTGCTAGCACACGCCCACGCTCCGAAGGCCGATCAACAGCAGGGAGGCTTGCTCATGGCTGGAACCAACACTGACTCAAAGCCTCGCGTCGAGACCCGCCAGAAAACGGCGCGACCGCCCTTGCACAAGGTGATCCTCGTCAACGACGACTTCACGCCCCGCGAATTCGTGGTCCGGCTGCTCAAGGCCGAGTTCCGCGTCCCCGAAGCGCAGGCCCTCGGCATTATGCTGAC
>JAQSXP010000321.1 GCA_029256605.1 Devosia sp.
ACCTCCGAGCGCGAACGCGCGCTGCTGCTCGAGCAGTTCGGCATCGAGGATAACTGGCCTGTCTTTTGCGAAAGCTTCCGCCAATGGGTGCTGGAAGACAATTTTCCCGCCGGCCGCCCGGCGCTTGAAACCGTGGGCGTGCAGTTCGTCGACGATGTCGCGCCCTATGAGCACATGAAGATTCGCATCCTCAATGGCGGCCACGCTACCATCGCCTATCCCGCGGGCCTGCTCGACGTGCATTTCGTGCACGAAGCCATGGAGCATCCCCTGGTCTCGGCTTTCCTCGCCAAGGTCGAGCAGGACGAAATCATCCCCGTCGTCCCCCCGGTGCCCGACACCGATCTGGGCGACTATTTCGCGCTCTGCCAGCGCCGTTTCGAGAATCCCAAGATCGGCGACACCATTCGCCGCCTCGCGCTTGATGGTTCCAACCGCCAGCCCAAGTTCATCATCCCAACCGCCATGGATCGGGTGGCCGCCGGCCAATCCGTCACCGGGCTCGCGCTGGTGTCGGCCCTTTGGTGCCGCTATTGCTTTGGCACCACCGATAGCGGCGC
Organism: Devosia sp.; assembly: GCA_029256605.1. Lineage (GTDB taxonomy): Bacteria > Pseudomonadota > Alphaproteobacteria > Rhizobiales > Devosiaceae > Devosia. The sequence goes on from JAQSXP010000321.1 coordinate 561, forward strand.
CACCATCGCGCCCAACGATCCCTCCTGGGATCGCCTGACCGGCCAAGCCGCCCTCGCCAAGGCCGATCCGCAGGCCTGGCTCGGCATGAGCGATATCTATGGCGATCTCGGCCGCAACCCGGCTTTCGCCGCCGCCTTCGGCACGGCGCTCAACAGCCTCTGGCAGCACGGCACCGCCGCAACGCTCGAGCGCTACCTCGCCGGCACGCTCTAGCCTGCAACAAAAAAGGCTCCGTCGCGCAGACGGAGCCTTTCCACGAACACTTCGAACCCGCTCACGCGCTCAGCGAATTGCGGATCGAGTTCAGCATCACCAGATGCGTCTGGATGCCGGTGACCCCGACCATGGACGCGCCACGGGCCATCGGGTCATCGCCATTCTTGGCATAGGTCTGGTGGATCTTGAGCAGCTCTTCATGGCCCTCGATCTGGCCATCGATATACATCGCGTCAAATTCCGCCCCGTCCAGATCCTGCAACTGGGCGAGCATGGCCGCATGCTTTTCGCTGAGGCCGGCAGCACCGGGCTTGGAGCCGAAGGCTTGGGCCACCGCGGCCTGCTCGGCAATTTCGAGCTCGGCAAAGGTCTTGACCGAACGATTGCTGGCCTTCTGGGCGGCCAGCTTGCTGGTGGCGGTAGCAAAGTCGCCGCCCATCAGCGCGGGGAGCTTCGCCTGGTCAACGGCTGAAGCCGAGCTCTGGCCAAAAGCAACGCTGGCCATCGGCAGCAAGGCAAGGGCGGCCGTGCCGGCCATAATGGTACGTCTGTGCATGTGTTCTCCTTTCGAGAAAAATATGCCGAGACAATCCCGCCCTATACTGCCCGTTCCGCCGCTGTAACTTGCGGCATCAAGGATCGACACCCCCAATTTTCGCCCTGACAAGCAAAAATGCGCTCCGCACCGCGTTTAGAGCATCCCTCAATACGGCAGCCTCGCTGCTATACTCAGTTTCAGCTTCGCCAAAACTGTTTGTGACCAGGCCTTCGGGAACCAAGCCAAGAACGCAACAATGCAAGCGGATTGACGAAAGCGCGCCCGATCCTGCTAGTGCGGATGAAAGCGTTCAACTCACCAGTACCCGCCATGTCAGCTTCGATTTCTATTCTCGCGCTCGGAACCGGCCTCATCGCCGTTACGGTACTGATCCACGTCCTGGGACTGATCTCCATCAGCCGCAGCGCCGGCAGCCTTGCCCGCCGCTTCGACCTGCTCCGTTCCCTACATCGCATCGGGCTCATGGTTGGTGTCGTGCTCGGCCTGTTTGCCGTTGCCACGGTTGAAATCTGGCTCTGGGCCTTTTGCTTCTGGGCGGTCGGCGTCGCACCCGATTTCGACACCTCGCTCTATCTCTCCACCATCACCTATTCCACCGTCGGCTTTGGCGATGTTGTCCCCGCCCCGTCCTGGCGCCTGCTTGCGGCCCTCGAAGGCGTCACCGGCTTTTTGATGATCGGCTGGTCCACCGCTTTTCTCGTTACCGCCGGCACCAGGTTCGGTCCCTTCCGCCACGGCGAACACTTCTAGCAGGCGCGCCTATTCCGCCTGATCCTTGACCGCCTCCATCGACACATGCGTGCTGGTATGGGCGACATGGGGCAGGCTGCTGATGCGCTCGCCCAGCACTTCGCGATAATCGGCGATATCCTTGGTGCGCACCTTGAGCAGGTAATCAAAGCTCGAGGCGATCATATGCGCCTGCTCCACTTCGGGAATGGCGCGCACTGCCTTGTTGAAGGCGTTGAGCGCCGCCTTGCGCGTATCGCTGAGCTTGACCTCCACAAAAGCCACATGCGGCAAGCCCATCCGGTCCGGATTGATCACCGCGCGATAGCCCAGGATGTATTTGGCATCCTCCAGTCGCTTGATCCGCGCCTGGCACGGCGTCTTGCTCAAATTCACCCGGCGGCTCAACTCGGCCACGCTGATCCGGCCGTTCTGCGCCAGCTCGTGCAGGATGCGACGGTCGATCGGGTCCAATGCGTCGTGATCGGCGAGGTTCACAGGCGTTTCTCCCAGAAGCTGCCCCAACTATATTGCATTAGTCCGGATCGAGCCACCATATCGGGCAAAATGCCTTTAGGCGCAGCATTATCTTCTACCTGCCTTCCGACCGAGATGCTCGACCGGGAAGGGTTGCCCTGGAGCCCCCAATTGTCTGAAATCGCTGCTGCCCGCCAAACTCTTCACGCCCGCAATCTGGCCGACGAGACTGCTCTCGTTGGGCAGCTGATTGCCGATACTGGCCTGTCCCCTGCCGAGCGCAGCGCGATCTCGGCGCAGGCCGAAAAGCTGGTGACGACCGTGCGCACCGGCAATCGTCTCGGCCTCATGGAATCCTTCCTCGCCGAATATGGTCTCGCCACCGACGAGGGCGTGGCCCTGATGTCGCTGGCCGAAGCGCTGCTGCGTGTCCCCGATGCAGAAACCGTCGATGCTCTCATTCACGACAAGGTGGGCGGCTCCGACTGGGCCAGCCATTTCGGCGGCTCCTCCAACCAGCTCGTCAACTTCTCCTC
>JAQSXP010000322.1 GCA_029256605.1 Devosia sp.
CACATGCGGCGCATAGCGGGTTGGAGCCTTGAACATGCCCGAAAGCATTGCGGCTTCCGCCAGGGTGATATCCTGCACCCGCTTGCCGAAATAATATTCGGAAGCCGCCGTCACGCCGAAATTGCCGCCGCCCATATAGGCGCGGTCGAAATAGAGCTTGAGGATCTCGTCCTTGGTGTAGTGCCACTCCAGCCAGAGGGCGAGATAGGCCTCGATGATCTTGCGCTCGAGCGTGCGCTCGGACGAGAGGAACAGGTTCTTGGCCAGCTGCTGGGTGATGGACGAGCCGCCCTGGGTGGAGTTTTCGCCCGAGGCATTGCTGACCAGGGCGCGCAACGTGCCCACGATGTCGATGCCGAAATGCTCGTAAAAGCGCCGGTCCTCGGTCGCGAGGGTCGCCTTGATCAGATAGTCCGGCATATCGGCGAGAGCCACGGAATCGTCCGAGCGGATGCCGCGGCGGCCGATTTCGTTGCCGAAACGGTCCTGGAAGATCACCGAGTAGTCCTCGGCCTTGTTGTATTCACCCGAAGCGGTGGCATTGAAGGCCGGCAGCGCAAGGGCCGTCATCAGGACGGCGCCGATGGCCCCGAAGCTGAAGGCGTCGGAAAGGATCTCGACAAAGAAGCGCTTGATGCCCGCGACATGGAAAATGGACATGAAGTCCTGAAAGCGCGTATAGCCGCGCCCCAGCCAATGCCAGAATTCATAAAGCGAGGAATCCAGCCAAGCATCGGCGGCGAGCATGCCACCCTTGGTGCGACGCTTCTGCTTGGTGTAGAATGGATCGGACAAGAGGCAACCCCGGCTGGCTCACGCAGTGTTGTCCACCTTAGCACCGCAAGGCAACACAATCGCTGGAATATGATTGCGTCGCCGCGCCCGCAAGGGCAAACCCGCAACACGCTCAACCAAGCACTAGGATCGCATGGCCTTCTGGGAAGAAAAAACGCTCGCGGAAATGAACGACGCCGAGTGGGAAGCGCTCTGCGACGGGTGCGGTCGTTGCTGTTTGATCAAGCTCGAGGATGAAGACAGCGGGCTGTTGATAACCTCCGATGTGCGCTGCCAGCTGCTCGATGGCGACAGCTGCGCCTGCACCAATTATCCCGGCCGGCAGGCCATCGTCCCCGACTGCATCAAGCTGACCCCGACCAATGTGACCGAGATCAAGTGGATTCCCACCACCTGCGCTTATCGGCGGCTCGCCGAGGGCAAGGGGCTGGCCTGGTGGCATCCGCTGGTCTCGGGCGATCCGCAGACAGTGGTGGATGTCGGGGTTTCGGTTAAAGGGCGCACTTTCGACGAGCGCTCGGTGGCGCCCGACGAGTGGGAAGAGCATGCGGTGGACTGGCCCGAATGGGAGCCGCCCGAAAGCCTTTAACCCTCCGTTCACCATGCCAGCTGACGCCGCCTTAACCATGCTTCGTGCAACTAGGCGGCAGGACAACAAGGCATGGAGCCGGGCATGACCGACCTTCTTTCGGGCGGCGACACGGGGCTGTATTGGGACCGGGTGCGCGCGGGGCTCGAGAGCCTGACGCGTACATGGTCGCGCCTCGCCACCCAGAAGGGCAGCAAGCTCGTAACGCTTTCGCGCCCGGCGGTCGATCCGCAGGCGGAGGCGGCGCTCGACTGGGCGTGGCGCGCGGCCCTGGAGGCGCGCGGGCCGGTGAGCCTCCTGCTGATCGCGCTTGATCGCAAGGATGAATATCTCGCCGCCTATGGCCCCAGGGTCGCCGAGGATTGCGCGGTGCTGGTGGGCGAAGCCATCAGCGCGGCGCTGCCAAGGGGGGAAGTCGGGTTCCTGCGCTTTGGACCCAGCCAGTATCTAGTGCTGCTGCCGGGCGTCGAGCGGCGCGCGGCCCGCAAGCTGGCGCGCCACCTGGTGGGCACGGTGCGCATGTGCCGCTATAGCCACAAGGACAGCCATGCCGGAGTGGTGACCGCCAGCATCGGCGTTGTCAGCGCCGCGCCCGAGCATTGGCCGGCCGGCGAAGCCCTGCGCCGGGCGGCCAGCGATCTGCTCAAGGCGCAAAAGCGCGGGCTGGGGCGCATTGCGGTGGCCGAATTGCGCGCTTTGTCGCGGCGTGCGGCATAGGGGAGGGTTCCCCTCGGCCCGGTAAGCCCTTAAGGAAGCCGTCCCCGCTTTTCCCCCGCGCTCGGCTTTCGGTTACTTTTTCCATGATACACGCTTGTGGTCTCGACTTTGGCACGTCCAACTCGACTTTTGCGCGGGTGGACGCGGACGGCGTGCCGCATCTGTTGCCGCTCGAAGGCGCCAACGAAACCATTCCCAGCGTGCTGTTCTTCCCGTTCGACGATGAGCCGGTGCAGTTCGGCCGGGCGGCAGTGACGCAATATGTGTCGGGCGCCGAAGGGCGGCTGATGCGTTCGCTCAAGAGCGTGCTGGGCACCAGTCTGTTTGCGGAAAAGACGCGCATCAAGGCGCGCAGCATGGGGTTTGACGAGATCCTCGGGATCTTCATTGCCGAGCTCAAGCGGCGTGCCGAGCTGGCGCTGGGCGAACCGGTCGAGCAGGTGGTGCTGGGCCGACCGGTGCAGTTCGTCGATGACGATCCGGTGGCGGACCGCCAAGCGCAGGACCAGCTCGAAGCCGCGGCGCGCGCGCAGGGCTTTGGCGAGATCGCGTTCCAGTTCGAGCCCATCGCCGCCGCCCTCGATTTCGAACGTGGTGTGGCGCGCGAGCAGCTGGCGCTGATCGTCGATCTGGGCGGCGGTACCTCGGACTTTTCGCTGGTGCGGGTCGGGCCCGAACGGGCGCGGCGGGCCGAGCGGGGCGACGACATTCTGGCGACCGGCGGCGTGCATCTCGGCGGCACCGATTTCGACCGCTTGCTGGCCGTCGCCAAGGTGATGCCGCATCTGGGGCTGGGCACGCAAACCAAGGACGGCAAGCGCTTCCTGCCGGTGGCGCCTTATCATGAGCTGGCCACCTGGCATCGGATCAACCGGCTCTACACCACCCAAAGCCTGCGCGACCTGCGCGGCACGGCCCGCGAAGCGCGCGAGCCCGAAAAGGTCGAGGCGCTGATCGGGGTAGTCGAGGATCGACTG
>JAQSXP010000323.1 GCA_029256605.1 Devosia sp.
GATCAGGCCCTTGGAGGGGCTGGCTTTCTTGACCTCGGCGATCAAGGCGTATTCGCCGCGGGCGCGCTTGGCCTTGATGGCGGCGAGAAAGCCGCGTGGCGGGGGCTGGTCATGGGCGGCGGCAACCACTTCGTCCCAAGGGCGCAGGGCCTTGGCCGCGGCGATTTCCTCGCGCTTATAGGCTTCGATCTGCTTGAGAATATCGCTCATGGGGGTGTTCCATTGGAGATGGCGACGAGGCGCTCGAGGGTTTCCCGGGCCTTGCCGCTGTCGATCATTTCGGCGGCCATGGCGGCGCCGCTGCGCAGATCGCTCACCACATCGGCCACGATCAGCGAGGCCGCGGCATTGAGGAGAACGATGTCGCGATAAGCGCCGGGCGCGCCGTCAAAGAGCGCGTGGATGGCGAGAGCATTATATTCGGGCTCGCCACCCAAGAGGCCGTTGGGATCGTGGCGCGACAGGCCCGCATCTTCAGGGGCGACTTCGAAGCTGTGAAGGTTGCCGTCAGCGATCTCAGCCACATAGGAGGGGCCAGTGACCGTAAGCTCGTCCAGCCCATCGCGACCATGCACCACCCAGGCCTTGATCGCCCGGTTGGCGAGAAGCGCGGCGGCGACCGGCTCCACCCATTCAGGGGAATAAACGCCCAGCATATAGCGGCGCACCCCGGCCGGATTGGATTGGGGTCCGAGCAGGTTGAACATGGTGCGCACGCCCATCTCGGCGCGTGAGGGGCCGACATGGCGCATGGCCGGATGATGGGACGGCGCGAACATGAAGCCGATCCCGGCCTCGTTGATGCAGCGCGAGATTTCGGCAGGGGTTAGGTCGAGCTTGACCCCAAGGGCTTCAAGGGCCTGGGAGGAGCCCGATTTGGACGACAAGGCGCGGTTGCCGTGCTTGGCGACGGGAACGCCGGCGGCGGCAACAACGATGGCGCTGGCTGTCGAGATGTTGAGCGTGCCAACACCATCACCGCCGGTGCCCACAATGTCGATGGCGTGTTCGGGAGCGTCGACCGTCACCATCTGCTCACGCAGGATCGACACGGCGGCAGCGATCTCACCTACGGACTCGCCCTTGAGGCGCATGCCCATGAGGAAAGCGCCTAGTTGGGAGGGCGTGGCTTCACCGGCCATGATGGTGCGCATCACCGAGCGCATTTCCTCGCCAGTGAGATTGCGGCGATCAGCAATCTTGGCCAGTGCCTGCTTGATGTCCATCAGGCGGCCTTTCCGTTGAAGTCGCGAGCGAGGTTGAGGAAGTTCTGCAACAGCGCGTGCCCGTTTTCGGAGGCGATGCTTTCCGGGTGAAACTGCACGCCATGTACCGGCAGGCTTTCGTGCTGCATGCCCATGATCAGACCATCATCGGTGGTGGCGGTGACCTTGAGGGTAGCGGGCAGGGTGGTCGGTTCAACCACCAGCGAGTGGTAGCGCGTGGCTTCAAAGCGCGAGTTAAGACCGCGGAAGAGACCTTCGCCGGTGTGGTTGATGGCGCTGGTCTTGCCATGCACCAGTTGGGGCGCGCGCACGACGTCGCCGCCCATGGCCTGCCCGATGGCCTGATGACCAAGGCATACGCCGAGAATGGGGATCTGCGCCTTGAAGCGGTCGATCACCGCCAGGCACACGCCGGCTTCGTTGGGGGTGCAAGGCCCCGGAGACAGGACGATGGCCTGAGGGGCCATGGTTTCGATCTCGTCGGGGGTGATTTTGTCGTTGCGCACCACGGTGAGTTCGGCGCCAAGTTCGCCCAGATAGTGGACGAGGTTGTAGGTGAAGCTGTCGTAGTTATCGATAACGAGCGTGCGGGTCATGGGTCTGCTCCAGCGCAGCTATGGGGAATGGGGGTTCAGAGATCAGAACCAGCACCGCCATCGATAATTGTTCGACCTTAGTGTGAGGTCCACGCTGGTCTTGCTGCCGCTCATTGCCCGATCCTCGCCTCGCCGGCATAGCGTAGCGCTTCCTCGGCAGCGCTGAAAAGGGCGCGCGCCTTGTTTTCGCATTCCATCTGCTCGAGCGCGGGCTGGCTGTCGGCCACAATGCCGGCGCCGGACTGCACATAAAGCTTGCCGTCCTTGTGCACGGCGGTGCGCAAAACGATGCAGGTGTCCATGGTGCCATCGGCGCCGAAATAGCCGACGCAGCCGCCATAGATGCCGCGGCGCGACTTTTCGAGCTCATCGATGATCTCCATGGCGCGCACCTTTGGAGCACCTGAGACCGTCCCGGCCGGAAAGCCGGCGGCGAGCGCATCGACAAAGTCGTATTTCGGATCGAGCACGCCAACCACATTGGAGACGATGTGCATGACGTGGCTGTAGTATTCGAGAAAGAACTTGTCGGTGACGCGCACAGTCCCGGTCTTGGCGACACGGCCGACGTCGTTGCGCCCGAGGTCGAGCAGCATCAGATGCTCGGAGCGCTCCTTGGGGTCGGCGAGCAGTTCCGCCGCCAGTTCCTGGTCGCGGGTGGGCGTCGAGCCGCGCTTGCGGGTGCCGGCGATGGGCCGGATGGTGACCTCGCCTTCGCGGACGCGCACCAGGATCTCGGGGCTCGAGCCCGCCACGGCAAAATCGCCGAAATCGAGGAAATACATATAGGGGCTGGGATTGGTGCGACGCAGCGCCCGATACAAGGCGGTCGGGGGCAGGGTGAACTCGGCCTCGAAGCGCTGGCTGAGCACGACCTGAAAGATATCGCCCGCGGCTATGTAGTCCTGCGCCCGGGCGACCATGGCGAAATACTCGTCGCGCGTGGTGTTGCTCTGGACGGCGATGTGCTGCAGGTCGGGTAAGGCGGGGGTGGTTGGCAGAGCCCGCCCGAGGCGGGCGATAGCATCATCGATCCGAGCCGTCGCGGCTTCATGGGCCTGACGGGCGGTCACCCCCGGGCGGACGTAAACGGGCGCGGTGAGGTAGAGCTCGTCCTTGACCGTATCGAACACCGCCAGCAGCGAGGGCCGCATCAGCATGGCTTCGGGCAGCTGCAGATCATCCGGATTGCTGTCGGGCAGCACTTCCATATAGCGGACCATCTCATAGCCCAAAAAGCCA
>JAQSXP010000324.1 GCA_029256605.1 Devosia sp.
CCTGCGGATCTGGGTCAATCTCCTCTTCACCGTGGCGGTGGGGGCGCTTTGCGTCAGCGCCATGGTGCGCGTGGAGGCGCCCGTGCCGGTCGCGGCCTTTGCCGCGGTCAATGTCCTCTGCGCCCTGTTGTTCCTGTGGTTCTTGCTGGTAGCGCCCTCAACCGAGGGCCGCATCTATACCGCCAATACGACCCTCGCGATCATGGGGGCGCTCACGGTCTGGCGCTTGCTGCGGGCCGTACCCAAATCGACGGTCGACTGGCTGTTTGTAGGCCTTGGCGGCTTGCTGGTGTCGCTGGCGCTGGCGCGACCGCTGGCAACGCTCGGCCACGCTCTCGACACCAATGCGGGCGGTTCGCTCCAGGCTTCCGATTATTGGGCAACCGTGCAGGCGATGACGCCAGTGCTGGCAACCACGACGGCGCTGGCCTTTTTCTCCGCCTGGACGGTGCGGGCACTCGGCGAATTGCGCCTGGAGGCTGATCGCGACCACCTGACCGGCTTGCTCAACCGGCGCGGCTTTGACGGGGGTGTCAATGCCGCCATGTCGGCGCCCGGCGCGGGGCGCAACCAATCGGCGGTCATGCTGGTGGATATCGACAACTTCAAGCAGGTCAATGACAGCTTCGGCCATAATGCCGGGGACCAGGTGATCACCGCCGCCAGTAAGGTTCTGGCCAGCTTCGGGCAAACCCCGCTCGTCGCGCGAACCGGCGGCGAGGAATTTGCGCTGTTCTTTCCCCAATCGCAGCGCAGCGAATTGCTGGCGATTGCCGAAGCCATTCGCCTCGCCTTTGCGCGGGTGCGGATCGCCGACCTGCCGCCGGACTATCCGCTCAGCGTCAGCATCGGTATCCATACCCGGCATCAGTCCGAGCCGCTCTCGGCCATGGTCGCCAGCGCGGACGAGGCGCTTTACCACGCCAAGACCAGCGGCAAGAACCGGGCCGTGATGGCGCCGATCGCCCTTAAACCTGTCGCTGCGGCGAGCTAACCGGGTTCAGCGGTCGTCGAACTGCAGCACAAGGCCGCGGCGGATGCCGTGGTCGCAGACGAGGCGAGACACCATCGGGCGCTCCCTGTCGGCTGCCTTCATGCGCTCCATCGCCAGGCTCACCGCCCGCGACACCGGCAGGACCGGGCGGCTGGAGCTACGCTCCTTCATGGCCGCGGTGATGGATGTTTCAACGATATTGCTGATCTCTCGGCCGTTCATCACTGCTCTCCGCTTGTGCAGGATACCGAAGAGGGAAAAACGTCTGGCAAGGCCATTATGAGCCGGACAGAAAGTTCAACCTTTCTTGACCGGCAGGCCCTCATCCGGGGATGGCGTATGGAGGCGGAAGAACCGCACTCGGTACGCTTGCGCGCCGTGCTTCCGGGACTTCAATTGTGAATAGGACGAGACTTTGTCGCATGGTACTTGAGCCGGGTTGATGCAAGCAGTTTCGGCGCTGCTTGAGCCATCCAGCCCTTTTCGCGCCAGTTCAGGAGCGCACCGATGCCGCGATACTTCTTCAATGTCAGCGATGGCGTTGACTACCCCGATACGGTGGGCACGGAGCTCCCCGATCTCAACGCGGTCAAGCACGAAGCCATGCTGGCGAGCAGCGAGGCGATCGCCGATCTGGGCACCGCATTCTGGAATTCGGCGCGCCAGTGGCAACTGAACGTGACCGACGAATCTGGCAAGACCGTCATGCGCCTGCAGTTCAGCGGCCAGATCGAACTTGACCCCGCAGAGTGAGCGCCGCGCTGCCGGCGAAGGTAAAAGCTGCGCCTTGATGGGAATGACGAGCGAAATTGCATCAGCGCTCTTGCGCAAGCCAAGGGCCTAACTTAGAAACCTCGCCGGTGAGGCCACGTGGCGGAGTGGTGACGCAGCGGATTGCAAATCCGTGAACCCCGGTTCAATTCCGGGCGTGGCCTCCAAATCATCATCCCAGGAGCCCGAGCAACCGGCGCCTTGTTGCGGCGCAGCTTGGGCGGTTGCCACTGGGAAGAGCCAAGCGTGTCCATCACCACTCCCACACAAGAAACCGGCTGGCGGATCTATCTGCAGCCCATGATGGCCGGCGCGCTCGCGGCGGTGGTTGGCTATGCCAGCACCTTTACCGTGGTGCTGGCGGCGCTGACGGCGGCAGGCGCCTCGCCCCAGCAGGCCGGATCTGGGCTGTTTGCGGCGTGCCTCGTGATCGGGGTGATCAATATCGTTGGGAGCGCCCGGCTGCGGATGCCGGTGAGTTTTGCCTGGTCAACGCCGGGCATGGCGTTCCTGCTGACCGCGGGAGCAACCGATGGCGGGTTCCCGGCGGTGGTGGGCGCGTTCATGGTCGCGGCCGGGCTGATCGTGCTGACCGGGCTGTTCAAGCCCTTGGCCCGGCTGGTGGGCGCGATTCCCGCGCCAATTGCCAATGCGATGCTCGCCGGCATGTTGCTGCCGCTCTGCCTCGTGCCGCTCACGGCGGTGGCGGAACTTCCGGCGCTGGCGCTGCCGATACTCCTCGCCTGGGTGATCGCGCTGCGATTTGCCCGGCGCTATGCGGTGCCGATTGCCGTGGCGGTGACCGCTGCCATGCTGGCGGTGTCGACCCATCTGGCGCCCGGATCGCTCGATAGCACCTGGCCAACGCTGCTGCCGCTCATGCCGCAGTTCACGCTTGATGGCGCACTGCGCCTTGGCTTGCCACTTTTTATCGTGACCATGGCCTCGCAGAACCTGCCTGGGCTCGCGGTGCTGCAGGCCAATGGCTATCACCCTGCGCCCGCGCCGCTGTTCACGGTGACCGGGATCGCTAGCGCCGTTTCGGCGGTCTTTGGCGGCCATACCGTCAATCTGGCGGCGCTGACGGCGGCGATCTGTGCGGGGCCAGAATCGCACCCCGATCCGCAGCATCGCTGGCCGGCGCCGATTGCGGCGGGTGTGGTTTATCTGTTCCTCGGCCTCGCGGCGAGCCTGGCCGCGGCCTTCATCGCGGCATCCCCGCCCCTGCTGATCCAGACCGTGGCCGGGCTGGCGCTGCTGTCGAGCCTCGTTGCGGCGCTCACTGGCGCGCTGGCGCAA
>JAQSXP010000325.1 GCA_029256605.1 Devosia sp.
CCCGGCAATGGGCGAAGCAAAGGAGATCGAGCCGCTCTTGGGGTCAGCCTCGTCTTCCCCCACAATGCGATAGGTCTGCACCCGCCCGTCGTCGCGCCGGAACGTCACCGTGCTGCCAAAGGCCACGCTCTCGGCGTCAGCCGGCACCGGCATCACCTGGGCCGTGCGCACCCGCTCGGTAAAATAGCGCAGATCGCGCAGTGGCCCCGCCGCTTCCCGCCGCTTTTCATTGATGTCCTCGATGGTCATGGCCGCCTCATAGGCCAGGCGCGCCGCGCTCAATTGCGCCTCCAGCGCCGCAAGCCCCGCCTCGGTCACGAGATTGGGCCCGGCCGGAATCGGGCGATCGGGCAGCATGGTTTCCGCCGCCGTTTGCGCACTGTCTTCCTTGGTAAAGGCTACGCTCACTCGCATTCTCCCCCGGCACCGGGCTTGTCGCCCTCTTCGCCATAGCGCCAATCGCCAGGCCTTGGCAATCAACCCGCCGGCCTAAGCCATTGGCCGCAATTGCCGCTACAGAAGAAGTCCCCCCGCGCCGCGATCCGTGGCAGACTGTGCCCTCATCTTTCGGGCCCGCCTGCGGGCTCGGCCGCCACAAGCCACGGTTTTCAATGCTCGACCTCAACGATCTCTACTATTTTCATGCCGTCGCGGCGCATGGCGGCTTCACCGCCGCCAGCCGGGTCACCGGCACACCCAAGGCCACGCTGAGCAAGCGCGTCGCCCAGCTTGAAGCCCAGCTTGGCGTGCGCCTGCTGGAGCGCACCACCCGCCACCTTCGCCTCACCGAAGTGGGCCGAGCGGTGTTCGACCAGGCCGAAACCATGCTCGAGGGCGCCGAAGGTGCGCAGGCGGTCGCTGCCCAGGCGCAAACCGAGCCCAACGGCATTGTGCGCCTCAGTTGCCCCCAAGGCCTGCTCGACGAACTGATCAACGATCTCCTCCCCGGCTTTCTCACCCGCTATCCGCGCGTCCGCGTTCAGGTCAAGATCATCGACCGGACTGCCGATCTGGTGGAGGACGGGGTAGACGTGGCCCTGCGCGCCCGCTCCAGCCTTGATGCCGATCCCAACCTCATCGTGCGCCGCCTCGGTCAGGTGCGCGGCATCCTTGTGGCCAGCCCTTCCTTTCTTGAAGCCGTGCGGCACCCCATCACCATCGATACCCTGCCGCAGATGCCGATGCTTTCGGGCATGCACATCCATGAAGAGGTCAATTGGGACCTGACCGGCCCGGATGGGGAAATCCGCAAGATCCGCAACCGCCCGCGCCTGATCTGCAGCAGCTTTGTGGTGCTGCGGACCAGCGCGATTGCCGGCCTCGGCGTCACGGTCCTGCCGGAATATGCCGCGGCTCCTGCTTTTGCCCGCGGCGAATTGGTCCATCTGCTACCCGGCTGGTACACGCCGCACGGTATCATCCATGCCGTGTTTTCCTCGCGCAAGGGTCTGGTACCCGCCGTGCGGGTTCTGCTCGATTACCTCGCCGGGGCCGTCCCCGATCGCCTCGCCACCTGCGGCCAATTGGCCAATGAGGCTAACGCGCCGGCTTGAGACCCCAGGAAAGCTGGGGCACACGAGATTGTCTCTGTAGGGAAACAAAGCTTCTCCATCCAGCGTCTTATTCTGCCACTGGGATCAACCTAGCTAACAGTCACACGGAAATTCAAACGAAAGGATTCTTCCATGTCACTGAAAATCAGCCTTGTAGCCCTCGCCTTCCTTGCCGCCGCTCCTGCCACCATGGCCGCTGAAAGCCTCGTCGACCGCACCGAAATTAACGGTCGCACCATCAACGAGATCACCTCGGTTCTGGCGCACCGCGACATCCAGGCCACCAGCGTTGAGCAGTGGGGCGATGCGATCCGCGTGCAGGCCGTCAACCCCGATGGCAGCCACTATGTCGTGCTGGTTGACCGCTACACCCTGCGCCCGCTCCACAGCTCCAACGTCGTCGGCACCGATCTTGATGTTGGCACCAGCGCCCGAGCTGAGCGCGTCTCGACCACGTTTGCGCCTGCATCGCTGTCTCAGAACAGCGACGACTAAGGCAAGCTTCGACCCGGGGCGATTAAGCCCTGGGTCCTATTCTCCTGCGTCTACAACTTCGCGCTCCGACCGAACTCCGGCCAGAGCGCCAGCTTCGCCCCTGAACCGGCTTAGCTCAGCTCCAACCAGCGCTGCTCGCGATGCGACTGACCCATCGCATGCACCGCCCGCTCGATCTGCAGCCCCCTCTCGAAATTGATCACCCGCGCCGGCTCGCCGGCAATCGCCCGCAGCACCTCGTGGCATTCGATGATCTTGAGATCGTTGAACCCCAATGTATGCCCGGCCGCCGGCACGAAGCGGTCATAAGGCGGATGCCGCGGACCTGACAGGATGGTGCGGAACCCCTGCTCGCTTGGCTTGTCGGTCGTCACATAAAGTTGCAGCTCGTTGAGCCGCTCCTGGTCATAGGCGATGCTGCCCTTGCTGCCAAAGATCTGCAGCGCAATTCGCCCCTTGCGCCCCCACGCCGTGCGGCTCAGCGCCATGAGGCCGCTGATCTCGGGCCCGAGTTCAAACAGGATACTGCTGACATCCCAGTTCTCGACACTGCGCCGCCCGCCCTCGCGGTTGGGCCGGTCAGGATAGGGCTTGCTGAGATTGGCGAACACCCGGCTGGGCAGGCCGAACAGCACCTGCAGGAGGCTGAGCGGATGCACCCCGAAATCGTCGATCGCGCCATAGCCCGCCGCCAGCTCGTTCTTCCAGAAGAACGGCGCCTCGGGATCAGCCATGAAATCCTCGTCCATCTCCAGCCTGACATGATTGACCGTGCCAATCGTGCCCTCGGCAAGGATCGCGCCGATCTGCCGGATCATGGGATTTTGAATATAGTTGTAGCCCAGCACCGCTGTTTTGCCTGAGGCTTGAGCCGCCGCGGTCATCCGCTCGGCATCTGCCAGCGTCACCGCCATCGGCTTTTCGCACCACACATGCTTGCCCGCTTCGAGCGCCGCCACCGCCATCTCCGCGTGAAACGCATTGGGCGTGGTGATCCTCCTCGGCCCGGCGCGCCGCCAATCCCGCATCCACCTCTGCCAGATGCACCAGGCGCGCCCGCGGTCCGTCGCCGAACACCGCCTTGACGCCGGTCCATGCCAGCGCATGGCATTTGCCCATATAACCGGTGCCGATCAGGCCCACACCAATCGAATTATCCATCACGTCCTCCCTCGTGCTAGAATGGATAATGGAGCTTGGGGTGATCGGGAATAGGGCTCGCGCCTTGCGCCGTCCGGGGCTTTGAGGATTATGGGAGGGGAACCGGGATTTCGCCGATGACCGACGCCGCTGCCAAGCCCCTCACCCCTGCCGACTACGATGCCCTGCGCGCCACCATTCTCGAGCGCAAGAATGAGCTGCCCAAGCGGCTGACCCAGGTGGCCGCCTATGCCCTCGACAATCCCGACGAGATCGCCTTCGGTACGGCCGCCAGCATCGCCCTCTCGGCCGATGTCCAACCCTCGACCCTGGTGCGCTTCGCCCAGCATTTTGGCTTTGACGGCTTTTCCGGCCTGCAACAACTCTTTCGCGCCCGCCTGCGCGAACGCACTTCATCCTATGAGGAGCGCCTGCGCACCCTCGAGCAGGACGGGACGGCGCGGGCGGAAAGCACCAACATCTTCAACGGCTTTTTGGCGGCGGCACACCGCTCCATTGATGCCATCGGCGCCGCTGTCGATCCGGATAGCTTTGAGCGCGCCGTAACGCTGCTGGCCCGGGCCGACACCATCTACCTCATCGCCAAGCGCCGTTCCTACCCCATCAGCAGCTACATGGCCTATGCCTTCGGCAAGCTGCGCGTGCGCTGCCAACTCGTGGGCACCGCCAATGGCATGGATGACGACCTTCTCGCCATGGCCACCCCGCGCGACGCCGCTTTTGCGGTGAGTTTTTCGCCCTACGCGCCCGAAAGCGCGGCCCAGGCGCGCACCCTCGCGGATCGAGATATCCCCGTCGTTTCCCTCACCGACTCCGCCTTCTCGCCCCTGGCGGAATGCTCGCGCGAATGGTTTGAGGTGTTGGAAGCCGACCATGCGGGGTTCCGCTCCCTTTCCGCGAGCATGGCCTTCGCCATGGCCCTGACCGTCAGCATCGCCGAGCAGCGCCGCCGCGCCTGACGACAGCGATCTTCGGTCCTTAACGGAAGGGTAGCGCCCTCTCGATTGGAACGGCAGTTCCATGTTGACGCAGCGCAGAACCCATGTTTCAAAAGGTCAAGCAGCACGCTGCATGACTGCAAATCGACCAAGCCGAATGGGAGGATCGCTGTGAGGAGTTCAAGCCCCAGCACCGGGGATAAGCCCCTCGACGTCATCACCATCGGACGCGCCTCCGTTGACCTCTACGGCCAGCAGATCGGCACCC
>JAQSXP010000014.1 GCA_029256605.1 Devosia sp.
GCGAGGGCGGCCAGTACCTGGGGATTGTCGGCGAGCTGCGGCAAGCGGATGCAGTCCACCTTCAGGTTTTCCGCGTCCCAGTAGTTGGGATTGCGGCACTGTTCGTAGACCTGGGGCGTGAAGCGGCTGATCTCGGTCAGCGGACCCGAGCCGACAGGGGTTTCATTGGTGAAGGTCACCGGGTCGGTCACCTCGGCCCAGACATGCTCGGGGACGATCGGCATGGCCACGATGGTGTTGGCGACCAGCGAGTTGGGCTGCAGCAGGTTGAAGCGAACCGTGCGCTCATCGACCTTCTCGACCGACTCCAGCAGGGCCGAAACCGAGTTGAAATCGAGAGCCGGGAACTGCTTGAGATAGCCATAGGTGAAGACGACATCGTCGGCCGTCAGCGGCTCGCCGTCCGACCATTTGAGGCCTTCGCGCAGCACAAAGGTGATCGAGCGCAGGTCATCGGCCAGCTCAAAGCTCTCTGCCAGGCGGAACTCGGTCTGGTTCTTGAGGCGGTTGAAGATCGCCAGGGGCTCGTAAATGAAATCCTTGGTCGTGGCGCGCGCGGAGGTCTGGTTGAAGGGGTTGAAGTTGCGCACCCAGGTGGTCGTTTGCTCCGAACTCACCGTCAGCACCACTTGCGCACTTGCCGGTGCTGCCATGGCCAATATTGCGGCTGATGTCGCCGCGAGCAGTGTCTTGTTCAGCACGTCTCAACTCCCTTGTGCTTTCCCGGCGCCGCTCAGGCGATGCCGCTTTCCCTGAAAATCTCTTCAACCTGGGCGTGGAGCGCCAAGGCGTCCACCCGCAATGTGCCGCGCATGGCTTCGCCCCGGGCGATACGGGCAAGGGAAGCCTTGGTTAGCGGGCGCGCCGCTTTGGCAGCGGCCTCGCTCGCCTTGAGGTCGCCCTGGCTGTGCAGCGCAATATCGCAGCCGGCCGCAAGGGCCGCTTCTACGCGTTCAGCCCAACTACCCGACAGCGCTTCCATGGTCAGGCAATCGGTGATCAGCACCCCATCATAGCCGAGCTCGCCGCGGATCAATTCGTAGACAGCCGGAGAGACCGAAGCTGGATGTTCGGGGTCGATCTGGGTGAACACGAGATGGGCAACCATGGCCCATGGCGTGTCGCGAAGAGCCATGAAGGGCCGAAAGTCGCTGTGGCGAAGGTCGTCCACCGACGCATCGACGACGGGGCACTGGAAGTGGGGATCGACCGCGACCCGCCCATAGCCGGGGATGTGCTTGATGATTGGCAGTTCGCCGACTTCGAGCATGCCCTTAATGACTTCCCGGGCCATGGTGATGACCAGTTCGGGATCATCGCCAAAGGCGCGCTGGCCGATCACGTCGTGGGTGCCGGGGCGGGCAAGATCGACCACTGGCGTCGTGCCGCTATCGATGGTGAGTTCGGCCATGATTGTGGCCATGGCCTGGCTCGAGAGACGCAGGGCGCGTTTGGCGAGGTCGAGGTCCTGGCGTGCCAGGGCGCCGAAACTGCCCAGGCTGCGGAAACTCGGCCAGTTGCCATTGTTGAGGCGCTGGACGCGCCCCCCTTCCTGGTCGATGAAAATGGGTGCGTCCGCGCGCCCGACAGCTTCGCGGAACTGGCCGCAGAGCCGGCGAACCTGGTCGGGGGTGTCCAGATTGCGCCGGAAGAGAAAGAGGCCATAGGGATTGGCATCCCGGAAGAAGGCAATCTTATCGGCCGAAAGCTCAAGGCCCGGCATGCCGACAAACAACGCGAGCGGTGGGGTCGACGACATGGTCAGGGCTGCGCCTCCTGGGCCGGTTTGAGCCGTAATAAGCCTTGGTAGATATCCTCTCCCTCATCGGGGATGGGAACGGCCCCTACAGCCTTGCTATAGAAGTCGACAGGCCCGACCCCGCCGATAATGGCATAGGCATAGCCCTGCGCCTTCATGGCTTGCAGCGTTGCCGAAAGAAGCGCCAGGCCAATGCCCTTGCCGCGCTGCTCTTCCGCAACCCCAGTGGGGCCGAAAAAGCCTCGTGCGGTGGCGTCATAGCAGGCAAAGCCCACCAGTTCCCCCTCCACGACGGCAATGAGGCAGCCAGGCGGCTGGTGGGCCATGGCAGCGGTGACCTCGCTGACCCAATATTCACTGAAGTGACGCCGCACCCAATCCTTGATGATGTGCTGCTCGGGCGGCAGGGCCACACGAATCGTCGCCTCGGTGATTTCAACCCGCGCCGCCAGCGTCGCGAGCGGTTGAGCATAAAGATTTACCAGACAATCCATGAACTGCAGCGAACCAATGCGACAAATCGTTCGCCAACAATACGCGGGAGCGATGCAAAGGACTACCCATCTTGCGCGCTGTCAGCAGGGACGATCGAGCGGCCGGCACGGATTTGGTTGGTGGCGGAAGGCCGGGTGCACCGTAAAAGCGAATTGCGTTACAACGGGAGTTGCAGCCTTGTTCAGGCTATGGCATAAGCCGCCGCGTCGACCGGGCACGTCACTGCGTGCCGAAAGACCTCGCGGAGAGGTGGCAGAGTGGTTGAATGCACCGCACTCGAAATGCGGCATAGGGGCAACTCTATCGGGGGTTCGAATCCCTCCCTCTCCGCCACTCCTAATCCAACAAATTTGCTGATGGTGAAGCGGATTCCGCCACCTGTCTGCTTGGTCTCGATGCAGCCTGGGGAGGCGGGTCTAGGACAGGGAACGCTTGAGCTGGATAGAGCAGAAGTAAGGTCCCCTTCCCGGGCATTTATGCGGGCGTGGCCCTACTGCTCGGGAATGCGGGGCCGGTCGCTCTTAGGCAATCCCTGCTCAATGCGCTCCAATTTACGGTAGCTTCGCTATCCCAGGTCTACGCTCACGCGGCGTACAGGATTTGCCGGAGCAGGGCGTTATCGCCTGAAGCGAAGAGCTTCTATCAACGCTTCCAAGGCTGGGGTTTTCTGGCGTTTGGTGGGGTAATAGAGGTGATAGCCGGGCAAGGCGGGACACCAGTCTTCGAGGCGACGGACCAGGCGGCCGCTGCCAAGATGCTCGGCCACCTGGTCCTCGAAGATATAGGCGAGGCCGAGGCCGCCCAGGACGGCGGCTTCAAGGGCGTCGCCGTCGTTGACGGTGAGTGTGCCCTCGACCTTGACCTCCAGCGGACGGCCGCTTTCCCAGAATTGCCAGCGCGAGATACTGCCGGCACTGGCCATGCGGAAATTTATGCAATCTTGCATGGCAAGATCGCGTGGGTCGGCGGGTTTAGGAAATCGCTCGAAATACTCCGGTGTCGCGACAACTGCGGCGCGGGCATCGGGCGCGATAGGCACGGCAATCATGTCCTGTTCGACATGATGACCAAAGCGGATGCCGGCGTCGAAGCCGCCCGCCACAATATCGGTGAAGGCATCATCAAGGGAAATCTCCACCTTGACGTTGGGATAGGCTCGGCGAAACCCGAGTAGTGCAGGAAGGATGTATGCCTTGGCCGGGTAGCGGATCGTGGTCAGCCGAATGGTGCCCGAAGGGGTAGTGCTCATCGCCGTCAGCGCCTGCACCTGTTCGTCAATGGAAGCGAAGGCGGGCTTGAGCGTTTCCAGCAAGCGTTGCCCTGCTTCAGTGGGGCGCACGCTGCGGGTCGTGCGCGCCAATAGTGTGATGCCCAGGCGCCGCTCGAGACTGCTGACCGTCTGGCTCAGTGTGGCCTGCGACAGTCCAAGCCGGGACGCGCCGCGGGTGAAACTCCTTTCTTCAGCGACGGCAACGAAAGCGGCCAGATCGCTCAAATCCTCACGCTTCATTTATTCACCACACCAATAAGCCTTTGATTGGTTTAGTGGTATAGAAACAGGTAGTTTTCACAATGACTTAGGGGCCGTTTGGCCCCTTTTTCACGTCTGCATAGCCAGCCCGCAGCAACACACACCAACCCACTGAAATAATTGAGAAACCGCAGTAAGCCCCGCAGGGCCATTGCGCAACGGTTGCGCATGGATTGCGCAAGAAAGGCACGAAAATGACCGACAAGCCCGACCTGATGAACGGATACCAGGAAATAGGCGAACACTTGGGAATGAGTGAGCGCCAAGCCGAGGCGCTGGCAACCCGCGACCCATCGTTTCCCAACTTCAAGCTGGGGCGAAAGGTTTGCGCGCTGCGCTCAAAGGTCGACCAGTGGCTAGCGGACAAATCCGCCCAGGCAAAGGTGGAGGGCGGTGGCCATGCAGGTTAAGCCCGAACTGATCGCGACGATACACAAGAACAGGCGCGAGGAGATCCGGATCACGTTGGGACAGAATAACGGCCGCCCGATATTCATGGCAGCGCTGCTGTGCGACTCCCATGGCGACGGTGTGATGCACGTCCATCGGCACATTGCCTTCCGGACCGATCTGCTTCCGCAGTTCGCCGAAGGGGTCGCGCTGGCTCTGGAAAGGGCACAAGACGACACCCGTTTCGCCCCGGCCCGAGATTTCAAGCGGTCGCTCCAAACCAGCCCGGACGGTGTGAGGTGAAATGCGCCGCACACCCGCGCGGAAGCGCGAACTCAAGATTGAGGGGGCGTGGATACCACACCGCCTGGAGATGCTGACCAGCGATGCTTGGAAGGCGCTGTCACCAGTCGGCCGGCAAGTGCTGGACCGGCTTGAGGTTGAGCATATGCAGCATGCCGGCACAGAAAACGGCAACCTGCCCTGCACATATGCTGATCTTGAAGCCTATGGTGTTCGCCGCCGCTCCATACCGGATGCGCTTCGCCAGCTCGATCGCCTAGGCTTTATCCGTGTCGAGGAGCGCGGCCGGGGTGGCAATGCTGAGTTTCGACGGGCCAGTCGGTATCGGCTGACCTACGTTGGCGCCTCGGGCGCACCCCCGACCGACGACTGGAAGCGGTACCGCCGACCCGGACTATCCTCCCAAGATATAGATAGTAGGGGCGAAAACGCCCCTGCGTGTGTAGGGGCAGAAACGCCCCCGAAGATGAGCTCAGTCAGGGGCGGAAACGCCCCCGGTGCAGGGGCGAAAACGCCCTTGGCGTTCTAATTTCCAGGAACAGCAAAAATGATCGACCAACGCTCACCAGCGCCTGCTGGCGCCGGGCCGCTTCCGGCTGTCCGGTTCCCTTTCCAGCGGGCTTGGCAGCTAAGAAACCCAGCCGCCGTCAAAGCCCACTCAGCCGTAAGGCTAGCTCTAAAGCGGGGCGCTCTGGTCAAGGGACCATGTGAGGACTGTGGCACCATCAAAGGGGTCGAGGGGCACCATCCTGACTACGGTGAGCCCCTCCGCGTTGTTTGGCTCTGCCGTCGGGACCACAAACGGCGACATGCCAAGAAAGGGGGCAATTAGGTTCTTGGCTTCAATCCCCGCAATTTGCGGCGATTGATCGAGGCACAAATTCAGCCGCCGCAAATTGCGGCACCTGAAAATTCTAGCGCCGACATTGGCAGCGTTGGCAGTATGAATGCGCCGGGTTCTGAACAGCCGGCCAAAAACCCTGGCCATCCCGCACCTCGCCCCGCCGCCAAGGCGGTGACCGCAGAGGCGACCAAGTGGCAAACTCTGCCACTCGGTTGACGGTAACAGTCTCACCAGTGCGACTGTGATGCTCGAGACCACCCCCAGTTGCGACACTCTGCAAGACGATATTAGGAGGCCCGTATGAACGACAATCAGATCGACGACAGCAAGGCCGCGATAGTGACGCGAACCATCGTCAACAGCGTCAGTAAAATGGTAGAAAAGAAGCACGTGCCAGCCGAAGAGGCGTTAGAGGGATTGCTCAAGGCCGTGGGGGTTTATGCCCTTCAGCAGCTCGGTACGCCCGGCGCCGTGGCCGAGGTGTTCGAGAACTTCGCTGAAACAATCCGCCAAATTCCTATCGAAAGCACAAAGCTGCAGTGACTTGCGGCGGGCGCAATTAACCTATAGTCTGTTAATAGCTGATTTGGGCTTCACCTGATCGGCGGGGTACTCCCCGCATGGCACGCCTGGCGCTGTCATTTTCGATGAAGCCGACTGAAGCGGGGCGCATGAGTTACTCTGTGCCGACCGACACGCCGGGCGCTGTCGCACACTCCCAAACATCGTTGTCAAACACAGGAGACGTGCGCCATGTCCGCACATTCCACGCATCGCGCATTTAACGCTCTGCCACGCTCTGTATCCATGCGCCCGCAGGGCAATGCCAATCCCCAGGCCATGTGGGCCGAGCTTAAAGGCGCCTTCGACGACTTCAAGGCGCGCAATGACGAAAAACTTGCAGGCAAGGCCGACTGGGACAAAGTGCAGGCATCACTGGATCAGCTTTCAGCCCTAAGCGCGTCCGGGCCTGTGGGCAGTGTCGCGGACGATCGCCCTTTTGACCCTGAATACAGCCGGACCTTCGCTGGGTGGATGCGCCGCGGGTCGAACGAGGATGCCGTGAAGGGCGCCAATGCGACTGGTCAGCGCGCGCAAATCCAAGCTGCAATGTCGGCAGGTTCGAATGCTGACGGCGGATATATGGCCCCGACCGAGTGGGACCGAAAAGTAATCAAAGCTTTGGCCGCTGTAAGCCCCATGCGCCGCATCTGCGATGTAGTTCCAACTTCGGTTCGGGCGTTCTCAACGCTGTGGAATACCGGCGCGTGGGGCTCTGGCTGGGTCGGTGAAACCGCGAACCGGCCGCAAACCACAAGTGCCACGCTGGCGCCCGTCATCTTCGAGAGTGGCGAGATCTACGCGATGCCGGCCATCACACAGCAGCTGCTCGATGACGCCGACTTCCAAGTTGAAGAATGGCTGAGCAACGATGTCGCCAGTACCTTCACGAAGCAGGAGGACATCGCCTTTGTAGCTGGCGATGGCGTCAACAAGCCTCGCGGGTTTCTGACATATGTTCCGGGCGGCGTCAGCGCCACCACGCACCCGGGTGGCACGCTGGCTATTGATGTAAGCGGGGCCGCAGGCGCCTTGACACCAGACGGCTTGATCAAGTTTGTCTATTCGCTGGCCGCACCATATCGCCCCAATGCTACCTGGGTAATGAACAGCACCACGGCCGCCGCCGTTGCCCTGCTGAAGGATGGGCAGGGCAATTATTTGTGGCGCCCCTCTTACGCTGTAGGACTGCCACCGACTTTGCTCGGCTTCCCCGTCGAAATGGACGAGAACATGCCGGGCATCGCCCCCGGTAGCACGCCCATTGCCTTCGGCGACTTCCGGCAGGGATACGTGATCAACGACCGCTTTGGCACCCGCTATTTGCGTGACCCATACACAGCCAAGCCCTACGTGCTGATTTATGCCACCAAGCGGGTGGGTGGCGGCGTGCGCGATCCTAACGCGATCCGCCTGCATAAGATTGCGGCGAGCTAATGAGAACCGTTGAGGTCGGAGGTTTGAGCGCCGAGGCCTCTACGACGCTGCAGCAGGTTGCTTGGACCTGCTGCAGCGCCCTTCCACAAAGGAAACTTGGGGTCGTCTATGAGAGTTCCGAAGGCACTGGAGTCATCTGGGCGCGCGTCGTCGGTGGCCGAGGCCCTGACGCCACTGCAGGCGAGGCGAGGAATGGAGCGGGTGTTGATGGCGCAAGGCGCAAGTCGCAGCACGGCAAGGCAGCGTATCGCATCCATAGCCAGGGCACTCAAAGACCCTCCCACGATGGGGACGCGGCAGGAGGCAGAGATGCCACGGGCTGAGGTGGATGCGATGCAGAGCCTGCTGAACGTGTTGCGGAGCTAGACAATGCCGAGGGTGCTTGTCGGTGCGGTGCATGCGGCTTGTCGGGCAGTGGGACCGCACCCATGGAACTACTGAGGGGGTGGGGGCGTCCGAAGTTATTGACCCATGGGGCCCCTGACCGGCTGGGGCAAGCGTTCGCACTGCAAGCAAAAACATGGGGGAGGGTTTGATGCCCGAGGTTGATCCCTACGCCGAGATAGATTTCAGGCCAGTCGCTTTCGGGATGGCGTATCCGACCTATGCGGGCAATCGGCGTCCGCCGCCCATGAGGGCGGCAACCTGGCCATCCGACCGAAAGGAACGCGGCTAATGACCAACATCACACCGATTGACGGCGGCGACGGCATGCCACCCGAGCCCGATTGGACACAGACCTACAGCGACGAGCTGGACCTAGCCCTTGCGAGTGAAACATGGGGCGAGATCACCCGCGAGATGAAGGCAGCCGGTACGGTGGCCGTCGCCAACGGTCATGCGATCCAGCGCCTCGTGAATTTCCGCATCATCTATGAGCACTCGGCGCGCGATGCTGCCGAGAACGGCGCGGTGATCCGGGCGCCGAAGACCGGGGTTCCGCAATACAATCCGCACTGGATTGTGTCGCGCCAGGCGGACGACGCAATGCGAGCGCTGGAGGGTGAGCTTGGCATATCCCCGCTACGACGTGGCCGCGTGAGCAAGGCCGCACCTCGCCAGCGCAAAGCCCGGCCCTCCGATGAATGGCTGGCGCGTCCCAACCCGAATAAAGGGAGTTGATCATGCAGCTAAACGTGGTGAAAACCCTTACGGTCAAAGCCAAGCAGGAGGGGGCGGAGCAAGTAAAGCAGGCGCTCAAGGGGATCGCGGAGGGCCAGCAGCAAGTCGAGAAAACCGCTTTAGGCATGGCGGTCGCCACCGAGCGGCTTTCGGCACGCCAGCTGTCCGTTGCCGGCTCCTACGAGAAGATGACCCAGCGGCTCGACCGCTTCGCATGGATTGAGGCGCAACTGGCCAAAGACATGGCCATTGCCAATAGGGCTTATGAACAAGGGGTCATTAGCTCAGCAAAACTCGCCTCGTCGACCGAGATGCTGACCGCGAAATATGACCAGATGCGAGCGGCGGAGACAGCCAAACGAGCATCGCTGCAGGCTTCCTCCCAAGCCATGGATGAGCAAGCCGCGTCCGCCATGCGCCTTGCTGCTGCCAACGACAATGCCCGGGGCAGCACAGCGAACGTGGCGGCCCAGTTCCAAGATATCGGGGTGACCGCTGCCATGGGCATGAGCCCGATGATGATCGCTCTGCAGCAAGGAACGCAGCTGAGCGCGGTGCTAAGCACGATGCAGAACCCAGTGCGAGGCCTCGCAACGGCGTTCCTGTCGATCCTCAACCCTGTGTCTCTCTTGACAATAGGCTTCGTGGCTCTAGCCGCCGTGGCCATTCAGTGGTTTGCCGGGGCCGCGGGCGAGGCCGCCAATGCGGAAGATGCCATGGAGGCGCACCGCAAGGTTCTCGATGACATTCTGGAAGGGTATGAGAAGGCCAGGCAGGCGGCCAATGATTATCTCGACGCCGCGTCGGTAAAGCCCGAAGGCGCCACGATGTCGGAACTGCTGACGGCGAGGGACGCTGCAACCGAAAAAGCCATTGAAGCGATGCGGGAGCTTCAGGACGAGCAAGCCCGGGTTGCCGCATCTTTCGGCGAGTTGGCCTATGTAGGCGACGCGGCGACACTGCTGGCAGCACAGGGGCTCGACCAGCTCGGCCTGTCTGCCCAAAGCACCTACGGCGAAATCGACCAGGTGGTGACTCGTCTGACGCAGATGGCGAACAACACCGGGCTGTCGGACCAGGCACGCGAATACGCTCGAGACCTGCTGCCGTTGGTGGAAAACTTGCGAGCGGCTCGTGACGAAGTTGGATCGCTGGACGCCGCCCTGCGCGCGCTGCCCCGAGACATTCAAATCCGCATCGCGGTATCACAGGAATTCAGCAACGCCATGGGACAAATCGGCGATCTCTTCATGGATCCCCGTTCACGTTTCGCCGTGGCTCGCGAACAACTAGACAACGCGGCGTCTCAGGCGACC
Source organism: Devosia sp. (assembly GCA_029256605.1). GTDB lineage: Bacteria > Pseudomonadota > Alphaproteobacteria > Rhizobiales > Devosiaceae > Devosia. The sequence goes on from JAQSXP010000014.1 coordinate 9,759, forward strand.
GCGACGGCTCAATCCTACGGCCAGTTGGTCGGCGTGGGCGCTGAATATGAACGGGTGCTGGCCAGCATCGATGCGGCCGAGGCCAAGGCCGCTGAAGGCACCAAGGGGGTTGGGAAGGCGGCAACGGCGGCGGCCGCAAGTCTGAAGTCGATGACTGACAAAGAGGCAGATGGCCTGTTTCAGCGCATGGCGCTTGGCGGGGCGGACGCAGTGCAAGGTAAAGCAAAATGACCGGATATATCAGCGCCGTGATCGGCGACCGAATTGAAGTCCTCTCGGACACTGCGGTGTATGACGCGCAAGGCATCTTGCTCTACACGAAGCCGAAGGTGAAACGTCTAGACCATCATCGGGCGGTCGTAATGACGCGCGGCATGGTGGACGCTGGCGAGGAAGTCGAGGATCTGGTGCGAAGCGCCTTTGAGCGGGCGGGCAGCTTTGACGTGGCCATGTCTCGCTTGTCCGCCGTGCTCGCCGAAATGGGGAGCGAAACCGCACAACCGATAGAAGCGACGATTTGCGGCATCTCCGAAGCTCGGGGACCGGTGCTGGCCTATTTCTTGTCAATGGACTGGGGCGATGGGCCAGCCTGGCAACTTCATTGGGCTTACACAATGCTGATGGGCGTCAAGGTTGCGGACCCGGCAATCACCCGCCGGCTCACCACGTCGGGTACGCTGGCTGACAAGGGCGTTTTTCTAATGGAAGAACTGCGTTCTTCCCCGGGCAAGTCGGTTTCGTTCGGCAACGCGGCTGATGCTAACGTCGTGGTAGGGGGCGACGTGGAATTGACAACCATCAGCTGGGCTGGCGTCGAGACGCACACGCTCCACAACTGGCCCGACAAAATTGGCGAGGTGCTGGTGGCGCGCCCATCTCAGCACCATCGCCCCTCTTGGCAGGCTTATACGCGAGGAGCGGCGGCGATCCGGGCTGTGCCGGAAGCAGAGCCAGCCACGGGAATGAACCGCCAACAGCGCCGCGCTGCCGAGCGCGAAGCCCAAAGGCGGAGAGCCTGATGCTGCCCCTTCACAAGCACTCCACCTTGTCTAAAGGCATCGCCTACCTCGAGAGGGAAGCGAAGCGAGCCGATCGGCGTGCCAACTCTAGGGCCCCGCTAAGCCAAGCCGAGTCCGAGCTGCTGAAATTCCACCTGCTCGGCGTCGATGTGGTCCAGCGTTGCGGCGCTGTGGACGCCACCATTATGTCGCACCATGTGGACCCTGTGACCGGCGCCGGAGAGTGGGAGGCTGAGTTTCGGTGCCTTCATTGCGGGAGCTTGGAAAGCGATTGGCCCGCGCCGCCCGAGATGACGGGCGAGCTTCGGCGGCAGATCGAGGTGAACCCGGCAAGCGATCCGATTTTGGCCCAAGTGCGCTGTGCTCAGTGCCGAAAGCCGCTAGGCACAGCGGTGGAGCTGGAAGGGCTGGGGACTTGGCTTGCTACATGGGTGGCTAGGGGATCCGGGTGGGCGGGCACAGCGCACCTGCGCATCGTCTAGTCAAAGTTCGGGGCGGGCGGGAGTTCCGTCCCATCGCGCACCGATGCGATGACATGGCCGTATATGACCCAGGCTGTCAGCCACGAGGGCTAGCATCTGTGCCTGTTGCGCGATTACTGCCTGCAGCAATTTGGGATTGGTCGCGAGGGCAACCGCATCCATTGCCATGAGGTCATCGCTCTGCTTCTGCATTCGCTCGGCGCGCTCAGTCATCACGCCCATAAGGTTGTCCAGCATATCCATGATATCTCACGCCCTGCTTGTGTTTAGCGGAGCATTGCGCGGGTGTGGCGCAAACGCAAGCGTCCGCCCCCGGAGGGTCGGTGCTTGAAGCCTTCAGCGAATTAGGGCAACGTGTCCGTGGGCGTGAGAACCCGGACCGAAGATAGACCGTAAGACCCTTGGCGGGGTCGCGCTTCCCTTGGCGGGGAATGCGACGGTCGAAAGATGGCGGCTTAGGCCGCTGGATGGACGCGCTTGGCGGCGCGGCTCCAACCGGACCATTTATGGCCGGGGTCGAGCGTGCTGTCCAGAGGGTCAAACCTTAAAAGCGTTCGGCATGTCTCTTCGGCATGTTCTCACCCCCCGGCTGCCGGTCTGTTACCGGCGCGGGCCGTGAGAAGCCCTTACCGAAGAGCGAAACAATGACTTTCACCCATGACACCGAGGTGCCCGAGAGGCGTCCCCACAACCCTATTAATGGGCCGAACCTCCAGCACTGCCGCTTCACTGACTGCCGAGCGCTTTATGAGGCGCTCACCCGGCTCCAGGAAGTGGCGCAAGGGTATGTCAATCAGCCCCGTTTGCGCCTTGGAGCGACGGGCCTTACCACCGTGGGCCAGTTTCTCGACGACCTGGCCATTTGGCTCGACAGTGAGCGGGACCGCCTCATGGAGGAGGTCAAGCATCGAGTAGGAGTACAGCATGCGCCCAGCCTGGCTGAAGTTGCTTTCTTGCTCCGGTGCGATCTCGAGGTGACCGCTGCTGAAGACCTTCCCCGGCTCCTCGCAGAGGCAGCGACGATGACCGCCAAGTTAGCGAGGAAGACAGCATGATCCAGTGCTTCTACTGTAACCAGCCAGCCGTCGGTACGGACCACGTTTACCCGCGCCGCAAGATCAGCCGCTTTCAGCGGTTCCTCACCGCAGAGTGGAACGTGGCGAACAAGGTGCCGGCCTGTTTCCACTGCAATGGACGCAAAGGCGATCAGTCGCCCCACGAGTGGCTCAAGAGCCTCCCTGAGCCGTTTGCGTCGAGGCTCGCCTGTCGCCTTGCTCTGCTCGGTCGACCAGATGCGGAGATCGCCGCCGCTGCCCACGCCGTTTTTGCGGCCTGATGTGAGTTCGCTCCGGTGGCTCGCTGCCGGGGCTCTTTGTCTATCAGGGCTGACATTTTACCAGATTTAGGAGGCCGGAAATGGCAAGCGTCGCAAAGCGCGAATGGACCTACAAAGGTGAGAAGCGCAGTGCGTGGGTGGTGCGATATCACGATGGTAAAGCCCACCGGTCCAAGCAGTTCGAGAAGAAGAAGGAGGCCGATGAGTATAAGCGCAAGGTCGAGCGGGAGACAGATGCCGGGACGCACGTTGCCGATGGCTCGACAGTGACGGTCCGGCAGCTAGCCGAGGAATACCTGCGTTTCGAGGAGCTGCGCCTCAAGGATGGCCGAATAGGTCAGGGCCATATGCGCAATGCCAAGACGATCGTCGACAATTCCGTCATCCCGCATATTGGCTTGAAGCCGGTGCGGGACATCCGGGGCGTTGATGTTGAAGATTGGTACAACGCCATGGTGAAAGTGCAGCGCCTAAAACCCAGCACCGCGAAGTACCGCGTCCAGTTCTGCGGCGTGATGTTCGAGCTAGCGCTCCGCCGCGGTTACACGAAGGTAAATCCGCTGACGGAAGGTCAAAAGCTCCTGCGTGGCATCAAGCGGGACCCAATCCGCACATTTTCGGTGAGCGAGATCGGTGCAATAATCAACGCGGCGAACGAGCGGCGCTACAAGGGCAGGCACCGGACGCAGGCTATCGCCCGATGCTTTGTTCATCTCGCGGCCTTCTGCGGCCTTAGGTATGGCGAGATTGCTGGATTGACGCTGCAGCGGGTGAACTTCGAAGCGCGGGTCATAGAAGTGCGGCATAATCTGACGCAGTTCGACGAACTCAAGGCACCAAAGACCAAGGCTGGGAACAGAGACGTGCCGCTCCCACCGCACATTGCGGTTCTGCTGCACGAGTTCATTGACGAGCACTATGTACCAAATGACCGAAACCTGATTTTTCGGGTGCATGAACAACGGGTGAGCAGGGTACCGGCCGGCTTTATCAAGCCCGAAAATTTCCGGGGTTCCTACTGGAAGCCGATACTTCAACGGGCCGGGATTGATGTGTCTGACGGGGTGCCGCACTTCCATGCGCTGCGCCACTTCGCGGCAAGCTGGATGATTGCGAACGGCATATCCCTGATGGACACGGCAACGTTGCTTGGGCATCGCGAGTTTGACACGACCCTTCAGATTTATGCGCACGATGTTGCTACCAAAACTCAGCGTCTGGCGGCATTCGACACCATGGCAACTCGCCTGCTCGCCGCGCCGCTTTGATCCAGATTGCGCAAGGTTTGCGCATGACGGCATAACCCATTGATATCACGCGGCTTACCAACAAGCCTTTTGTATTATTCAATCTAATCGCGGGAGCCGGCCCGATCTATCTCCTTTTCACCGAGAGAAACGGAGATATTGAATGTCCACCAGCAACCGTTCCACCGCCCTTGTTACCGGCGCTTCTTCAGGCATTGGCGCTGCTTATGCCAAGCGATTAGCGGCGCGCGGCCATGACC
>JAQSXP010000326.1 GCA_029256605.1 Devosia sp.
GCATCAAGGATGTCGTTGCACTCGAGTCCCGTCAGTTCGGCGGCCCGCTGGGCAAGCTCTTGAAATAGCTGCTGCTTGGATTGCACTCCGGTACAAGCAAGCACCGCGCGTTCAGCCAGAATGTCGGCTAACTCCATCACTATAGCCTTAATCTAGATTATTCTTGGTGCAGCAATTACTCGGGTCTAATTTGCGCCCAATGCCGGATCGATCCAGCCAATATTGCCGTCGGAGCGGCGGTAAACCACATTCAGGCCGCCATGTCCAGCGTGGCGGAACATCACAGCCCCAGCGCTGGTCATATCGAGCTCCATGACTGCCTCTTCCACGCTGAGCGAGCGCAGGTTTTTCGTAGTCTCGGCGATCACTGGCGGCGCATAGTCTTCGGGCAGCTCCTCAAGCTGATCGCCCGCTCCGAACACCGTGTATTGGGCGGTGCCATCGGCCTGCGGTACCTCGGTATCGCCAACCCCGAACCCCCCGCGCCGATGCGACTTGAGCTTCCGGTTGTACCGGCGCAACCGCTTTTCGATGTGTTGCGTCATCAGCTCGAAAGCGGCTACGGCATCGCCGCCTTGGGCGCTCGCCTGCAGCACAGCTCCGGTATCCAGATGCACTACACAATCGGCCAGGAAGCCAGTTCCATCGGGAGTAAGGGTGAGATGGCCATCATAGTTGCCGTCAAAATACTTTCCCACCGCTGCGTCGATATGCTGCTCTGCACGGCCGCGCAGGGCATCGCCGACATCCATGTTCTTTCCCGAAACGCGTAAGCTCATGGCATCCTCTTTCTTTTTGTTCTCGCTCGATGCGCTGGGTCCAAAGCTACCCCGGGAGCTGGTGCAGTTTGCGGCGCTCCTGGCGGCAGACGGTCTCAGCCATCACGCACCCAACGCGCAACGGCCCCCCTCGGTTCGGCTCGACTGGCCATAACATGGGCAGCCGGCTCGGAGAGGCCGGTACGGACGGCCAACTCAGGCCATGGTGGCAAGATCGCGCTTCTGCCGGCGGCGGATCACCGAGGAGGGAATGTTCATGCCCTCGCGATACTTAGCGACGGTGCGCCGCGCCAGGTCGATCCCCTGTTCGCGCTTGAGCAGGGCCGCGATGGTGTCATCGGACAACACATCGCTCGCCGGCTCATTTTCGATCAATTGCCGGATACGATGGCGCACCGCTTCGGCCGAATGATCGCCCCCACCATCGGAGGCAGCAATGGCAGTGGTGAAGAAATATTTCATCTCGAACAGGCCGCGCGGCGTCGCCAAATATTTGTGGGAGGTGACGCGGCTGACCGTTGATTCGTGCATGTCGATGGCTTCCGCGACCATCTTGAGCGTCATGGGTCGAAGATGGGCGATGCCATGGCGCAAGAAGCTGTCCTGCTGGCGCACGATTTCGGCCGCTGTCTTGATGATGGTTTGGGCCCGCTGATCAAGGCTCTTGGTCAGCCAGTTGGCGCTGGCGAGGCAATCGGACAAGAACGCCTTTTCTCCGGGCGAGCGGATGCGCTTCGATACGCTGGCATAATAAACCCGATCCACCAGCACTCGCGGCAATACTTCGCTGTTGAGCTCAATTCCCCAGCCGTCGTCGGCCGTGGGACGCACAAACACGTCGGGCACCACGGTTTCGGCGGGACCGCTGTCAAAGGCAAGGCCCGGGCGGGGGTCGAGCCGGCGCAGTTCGGCGAGCATATCGAGCAGATCTTCCCGATCGCAGCCGAGCGCGCGCTGCAAACCCGTTAGATTATGTTCGGCAAGCATGGGGAGATGCGCCAGCAGGGCTTGCATCAGCGGATCGAGCCGGTCGGCTTCCTTGAGCTGGATAGCCAAGCACTCGGCCAGACTGCGGGCAAACACCCCCACCGGCTCGCAGCCCTGCAACGCCCCAAGCACCGCCTCCACGTCAGCCAGTTCGGCGCCGAGTTGCTCGGCGGTGGTCTCAAGGGGGGCGGTCAGATACCCCGCTTCATCAATTTGCCCGATCAGCGCGCCGGCAATAAGCCGGTCCGAGGCCGTGCGCAAGATCAGGTTGGCCTGGCGTTCCAGATGCTCGGACAGCCGGGGGCGAGCCGAAAGGAACTGGTCGAGATCTGGGGCTTCAATCCAGTCCGCTCCGTTGCGCTCACGAGCCCCGGCTCCCGGTCCCTCCGACCGATGCTGCTCGGGGAACACGTCCTCAACGGCGGTATCGAGATGTTCGGCAATGCTTTGGGCGCTGGGAATATCGGCTGAACTGTCCAGGGTGTCGGCAAAGCTGCTGTCGGCCTCAAAGGTCTCGCTGACCTCGGATGCCGTTGTCGCCTCGGCCTCGGTGCGCTCCAGCAACGGATTGCGCAGCAGTTCGGCTTCGACGAACTCATTGAGTTCGAGATGGCTTAACTGCAGCAGGCGAATGGATTGCATCAATTGCGGCGTCAGCGTCAGGCTTTGCGCCTGCCGAAACTCCAGCCGCGGCCCTAGTGCCATAACCGTCCTCGACCCCGTTTGCGGCTTTGCAGCCGCGCTTCCCGGGCGCACCATGACTCAGATGGGGGTGGAGGGCAAGTTCCATGCCACGCGGGGAGTCAGTGCTCAGATGGCGAAGTTCTCGCCCAGATAAACACGTCGGGCGTCGGGGTCGGCGCTGATGGTTTCGGGTTTGCCCTGGATCATTACCTTGCCGCCATGGATCACATAGGCCCGATCCACCAGGCCAAGGGTTTCACGCACTGCATGGTCGGTGATCAGCACGCCGATGCCGCGCTGCGTCAGTTGTTTGACGAGGTCTTTGACCTCGGCCACCGCGATCGGATCGACGCCTGCAAAAGGCTCGTCAAGCAGCATGAACAGGGGATCAGCCGCCAGCGCTCGCGCCAGCTCCACCCTTCGCCTTTCTCCCCCCGATAGGGACAAGGCGTTGGCCTTCGCTAGATGGGAAATCGAAAAGTCGTTTAGCAGGGCTTCGAGGCGCTCCTGCCGTGCCTTGCGGCCTTTCACATGGTTTTCCAGCACCGCCATGATGTTTCCACGCACCGAAAGGCCCCGGAAAATGGATAAGGCCCCGGAAAATGGATGGCTCTTGCGGCAAATAGCCGATTCCGAGCTGGCCGCGTTGGAACAGGGGCAGGTGGGTGATAGGCCGTCCATCGAGGCGGATATCGCCCGAATCGGGTTTGACCAGGCCCATGATCATGGTGAAAACAGTGGTCTTGCCCGCTCCGTTTGGCCCCAGCAGGCCTACGGCCTCGCCGCGGCGCACGGCAATGGAGACATCGCGCACAACCACCCGTTTGCCGAAGCTCTTGGCGAGACTATGGGCGACGAGCCAGCCGGTCTGGTCGATGCGGCCTTGGGCGCGATGCTCGTTCATTGCGCCGTAAACACGCCGGTCACCCGTCCGCCCTTGCCGCCGCTAAAGGTTGAAACATTCGTTGCCAGATTGACCACGAGTTCCCCCGCATCCACCGTCCCACCCGAATTGGTCACCTTCACATTGCCCGTAAGGCGCAGCAGCTGGTCGCCGGGGGTGAACACCGCGCGTTCTCCCGTCGCGGTCTGCTCGGGGGTTTCGAGTTTGACGTCCCCCGTAGCCTCGAAGGTCTCGATATCGGTCGTGCCTCCGGCGCCATAAGTGGCAACAACCTCGGTAGCCCAGACCTTCACGGTGGGATGGGTCACCACGACATTGCCGGTGAACACCGCCTCTCGGCCCGCTTCGTTGAGGGTGAACAGATCGGCAGTAATCGCGACGCGGTCCTGCGCCGCGGCCAGCCCCGATAGGCTGAGCAGCAGCAAAACTGAAAGGAGGGATCGCATCATCATTGGGGTTCGGCTCCAGGCGTGTAGGGCAGGGTGACGGTGGCGCCAGAAAAAGTCCAGACGCTCGCCTCAGCGTCAAATTGCATTCCTCCGGCAGTCAGCTCGGTGCCATCGGCATAATGGATGGCAACCGGTCCCTTCCCGGTCAGGGTCTGGGCGCTCCAATCGAAAACTGATTGCTCGATCGTGCCGCTGGTGCCAGTGCTGTCCTTGATGCTGGCAGCGCCCTCGATGCGCACCACCCGGCGGGCGGTGTCCAGCACTGCATCATTGGCCGTAGCATCGAACACGACCCCGTCGGCGCGCACCACATTGAGGGCCGCATCGCGCAGGGCGATCTGCTCGGTGGCATTAAGCATGGCTTGCGCAGTGCTGGCCCGCACTCTGTAGGCCGATCCATCCGCCAGCACGCCCGCATATTCGGGTGCTTCCACCTGGATGCTCTCGCGATCCATGCTGACTTCGCCAATATTGAACTGGTCGAGCAGGCTTGAAAGATAGAGCTGGCCCACCAGCAACAGCAGGGTCACCGCGCCCAAGGCAGGGACAGCCAGGCGCAACACGCTTACTATGCGATTGCGTCCCTGCAAGCGGCGATAAATGGCAAGACGGTCGCTGGTCGTGGCGTGCTGCTCCCTCATGAGCGGGGTAGGGCCTTAGCTATGGGCAAAGATGTCGGTTTCATCCCAGCCCAGCAAATCCAGCTCGCACCGGGTCGACAGGAAATCAAAACAGGCGCGAGCCAGTTCGGTGCGGTTCTCGCGCCGTAGCATGCGGTCGAGGTGGCGCTTCAGATCATGCAGATAAAGCACATCGGAGGCGGCGTAATCGAGTTGCGCG
>JAQSXP010000327.1 GCA_029256605.1 Devosia sp.
GTGATAAAGGCAGCGGCGCCATCCGGGCTGAGGCGCACATCGTTGAGATAGCTGCCTTGCGGGGCCATGCTGGGATCAAAGGTAATGATCTGCGCCACGGCATTGCTGGCCAGATCGATGCGCACCAGCTTGGGGCCGCCCTCGACCATCTGGGCTTGGGCCGGTGCCGCAGGATCGAGCACGAACAGATTGCCGCGCCCATCGGCCACCACGCTTTGCACGCAGACCCAATGATCCCCGGCGCTCATCTGCCACTTGGCAGCGTTGCGCCAGCTGTTCCACTTGGCGTCCGGATAGGGCGTGAGGGAGCCATCAGCGCCAAGCTCGGCGACCGACACCGCGGTGTCCTCGCTCCAGCGGGGAAAATTGACAAAGATGCGGCCGGTTTCGGAAACCGTGACGCCGGTGACCTGATGGGCGAACTGGGCGACTTCTTCGACCCGAGGCGTGGTTGGGGCAGCAGACCCGCTGCCGAGATCGGTGGGTTGAAACAGAACAACGGTGCGGGGTGAGAGGGCCATGGGCACTTCCTTGAGGCTGGGCTTGATGGGGTAACCGGCGTGGGTCAGGCAAGAGCGCCGATAGTGGTGTCGGCGGAAAGCAGGGCTTGCGGGCGCATACGGGCAATGCCCGTGGTGAGGGACGATGCCACCGTGACCGGCTCTAGCTGTCCTGCATCTGGAGCAGCGCATCGCGGCAGGCCTGCTCGCAGGAGCGACATGCCTCGGCGCAAATGCGGCAATGCTCGTGCATCTCGGCGTGGCGGCTGCATTCCTCGGCGCAGGCCCGGCAAGCCTCCGCACAGGCAGTGATGACCGCCTTGAGCACCGCGATATTGGAGCCGGTGCGCCGCGAGGCCATCGCGCCCGTTGCGGCACAGATGTCGGCGCAATCGAGATTGAGCCGGATACATTGGGTGAGTTCCGCCACCATGGCCTCCCCCAGGCAAGCATCGGCGCAGCTGGTGCAGGTTTGAGCGCACGAAAAGCACTCCTCGATGCAGGTGAGCAGCGCCTCGGCAGTGCTCCGCCCCGCATGGGGATGGGTGTTGATCATCTCGCGAACTTGCATGGCTTTGCTCCTGGCATGTTCTAGGTCTTTATCTCCAAGAACCCATGCGTCCGATTGGTTGCAAAGCGTAGGCCTATGCGGCCGCGGATCGCTGGCTAGGTGGAACACTCCAGTGACGCTGTTGCCGAGCGGACCTCTCGAGGGTCCCGCGCGGCGGCTGCCGCGCGCACTTGTCGCATGCTTGAGGCGGCCAACAGCTTCGCAATAGCGCTGCCACCCCTCGTAGGCCTCTTGCTGACTTCCCGCCGCCTGTGCAATATCCGTTCTGTATACAGGTATTCTGGTGTCCATGAAGAGGCCGCTGCGATCCGTTCTCAACCTTCGGTCAGTTGCTGTCCCGCGGGAGCGCTCTGGCGATCCGGCTCCTTCTGCCGGGCTGAACCAAGACGCACGGCTATTGAGAATGCCTGGGGGGCCGTGGCTAGCTTCGAGACAGGCGCCTCCGCGCTGCTGGCGAACGGCAATGTTGGGCAACGCAGTCCGGCGGGCGTTTTCGCCCCAACCTGCCCTAGCTCCAAAGCCAGCCCAACAATCCAACCTGTTGACGCTCGTTTTGCCTCACGCCCCCGGCTCCCGCGGGACGGGCGTTTTTTGTACCTCGAACCGATGAGACGAAATTGAAGATCAAGGCTCTCCTTTTATCCTGCGCAGTCCTGCTTGCTGGCGGCCCCGCATTGGCCCAAGACAAGGAAATCACCGTCCAGATCTGGGGCTCGACCTGGGAAAATGGCATCAAGGCCATTTCGCAGCAGTTCGAAGCCGAGACCGGCATTCGGGTAAATGCGGTGACGCAGTCATCTTCGGGCGAAGGTCTCGTCAAGCTGCAGGCCGAGCGCTCCAAGCCGTCGGTGGATGTGTGGTTTGCCACCAACACCATCGCCAGCGAAGCGGGTCAGGACCAGGAACTCTTCGTCAAGATCCCGCAGGACAAGCTCACCAACAAGGACGAGCTGATCCAGGGCGCGATCTCGGATGATTGGGTCGGCATCTACTACTACCCAATGGGCATTGTTTACGACGCCGACGTTGTCTCGGTGCCGCCGACGTCCTGGGAAGACCTCTGGAAGCCGGAATACAAGAGCCAGATCATTGCCCCGGCCATGTCGATCTATTCGGGTTCGCTCCTCATGGTTGCCAACCAGCTCAATGGCGGCAGCACCGAGAACTTTGATCCGGGCTTTGAGGCGCTCAAGACCCTCAACGACAATGTCTCGCTCTATTATTCCTCCGACTCCCAGGCCCGCCAGTCGATCGTTCAGGGGGAAGGCTCGATCCTGATCGGCCAGAGCTCGCATATGAATGCGATCGCCAAGGAAGGGCTCAACATGAAGATGGTCGCGCCCAAGCCGGCGCCGCTCTATTTCGACGTGATGATGATGACCAATGGCGACAGCCAGGAAGAAGCGGCCGCGTTCATCAACTACATCATCTCCAAAGGCGCCCAGGAAGAGATGCTCGCCCGCGTGAACATGGCCCCCGTCAACAAGAATGTCGCCCTGCCCGAAGAGCTGGCGGCAGCACTGCCCGCGGATGGCGATGGCTTCGTGATGGACGGCAAGCTCGTCAACGACAATGTCAGCGATTGGACCGTCCGCTTCGACGAAATCGCTCGCTGATCTCACAGTCAGCGCAAGTTTCGAGAGATCAGGTGGCGCCCGCCACCTGGTCTTTTGTGTCTCTGGAGCCCTGCTTCGCCATGCCTCACCCCAACACAAAACTGTTTCTGCCGGCCCAAAGCTGGATCGGCCGGCCTTTGCCCGAGTTGGCCCAAGCACTTGCGGAGGGTTCCGTCAGCTCGGAAGAACTCACCAAAGCCTATCTCGCGCGCATTGCGGAACATGACCGGGCCTGTTGCGCCTTTATCCATGTCACCGCCGAGTTTGCCCTCGCCCAGGCACGAAACTGCGATGCAGCCTTGGCCGATGGGCGCGTCCTGGGGCCGCTCCATGG
>JAQSXP010000328.1 GCA_029256605.1 Devosia sp.
CCGGTGCTGCCCGGCTGGCGTTGGCTGCACACCCCGGGGCACACCCGGGGCCATGTTTCGCTCTGGCGGGAAGCCGACCGGACGCTGGTGGCTGGCGATGCGATCATCACTACGGGTCAGGAATCGGCCTATGAGGTCATGGTACAGGAGCCCGAAATGCACGGGCCACCGCGTTACTTCACTCCGGACTGGATTGCGGCGGAACAGTCGGTGCGCATGCTGGCGGCGCTTGAGCCCGAACTCGTGGTCACCGGCCATGGCCGGGCCATGAGCGGTTCTGAAATGCGGGGTGCCTTGCACCAGCTTGCCGGGAATTTCCGGGAGATTGCGGTGCCGCGCAGCCAGAAATAGCTGCGCGGACGAGAACCGCAGGGGTCAGGCGACGGTGCGGCGCGGTGGGATTGTGTACCGCGCACCGGGCGAGACGACATCGATCACATGGCCATCAAGATCGCGCAGCACCGCGCGGGTCATGGGCCCGAATGTGGTGGGCTCTTCGATGATCTCGGTGCCGAACCGGCGAATGGCCTCGACCGCCCCCACCACGTCCTCGACGACCACCTCGAGATAGGCGCCCTGTGGCTCGCCGCGGGCGGCGCGGGGCACAAATTCACTCACCCAGTCGATCAGCCCCAGTTGGAACTGGCTCTCGGGGTTGGCGGCCAACACCACATACCAGGCTTCCTGGTGCACGATCTGAAAGCCGCACAGAGCTTGGTAGAAGGCGATATTGTCCGCGATATTGCGGGTCAGCAGATTGATCGAAATACGCTGCGCTATGGGCATGAGAACCTCTTCTTGGGCAGAAAAAAGGGAGGGGCAGGGTGCCTGCTCCTCCCGGATGCCGTCATGGATTGTTGTCGTCTTCGGCCTCGGCACCGATCGGGCCATCGGCCCCCGGCACGTGATGGTCTGAAGCCTTGCCCTCGCTGGGCTTGTCTTTCTTGGGCTTCTGGTCCGCCCCTTTGGCGGGGACGTCATCGGTCTTGCTGTGGCTTACGGGAGTTTTGCTCATTTGCTTCTCCTTGCCGGCGATACCGGCGCGATTACCTCTTGGCCGTTTCGCCCACTTCGCGCAGCGCTGCATATTGCAGCGTCACCGGCTCGATGTTTTCGTCGAGCCAGGCGGCCATGTCCTGCTCTTCGCGCAGGTTCTGCGTCAGCAAGTCGACGGCGCGCGCGTCGCCCATATGGTTGGCCAAGGCCAGCAGCGACTTGTAGGCGGCGATTTCGAAATGCTCGAAGGCGTAGTTGGCAAACGAGTTCTTGACGATCTCGTCGGGCGCCACCGTATGTCCAAGCGCCGCCATTGCCCCGGTAAAGGACAGCGCCATGTCCTTGAGGGTTGAATTGTCTGCGCCTGCACCGTCAAGCAACTGGTCGAGGCGGGAAATCTGCACTTCGGTTTCAGCGATATGCTGCTCGAGCCGGCGCGCCACCTGAGGATAGTTCTCGATCCGGCTCACCTGCGGCTTCATGATGGAAAGCGCCTGGTTCTCCATCGCGTGGGCATTTTTAAGACCGCTCAGGTAGATGGAAGATACTTCAGTCATGATGTTGTCCTCTGATGTGGCAGGGTTGAAACACCAACTCCCGCCCCCGGTGAGGGTTCCCCTGCGGACGCCAGGGCTAGTGCCCCGCTTTCGCTGATCCTGGTGGTGGCAATTGGCCCTGCGGGCTCGCCCCCGCCCGATTCGGTGCTATATGACCCGCGGTGCAGCTCCAGCTGCCAAGGAACAATCAGCCGTCGACCTCGGCGCAACAACAGGGACCTCCGCTCATGAGCGATCTTCTGGCCATATCGGGCGCGCCAATCTTTGACGGCGAGCGCTGGCACGACAACGCCGCCCTGCTGATCGAGTTCGGCCATGTCTCGGCAGTGGTGGCGGACGATCAGCTTCCCGCCAATGCCGAACATGTGGTGCTGGACGGCGGCAGCATTGTCCCCGGCTTTGTTGATCTGCAGGTCAATGGCGGGGGCGGGGTGCTGTTCAACAACGATCCGTCGGTGGGAGCCATCCGCACCATCTGCGCCGCCCATGCCCAGTTCGGCACCACGGCGCTGTTGCCGACCCTTATCACCGACACGGTCGAGATCAATGAGCGCGCCATCGCTGCGGGCGCAGAGGCAGCGGCTGCCGGCGTCCCGGGCTTTTTCGGCCTGCATCTGGAAGGACCGCACCTGTCGGTCGCCCGCAAGGGCACGCATGATCCCAGCCTGATCCGGCCCATGAGCGCAGAAGATCTCGCGCGCCTTCAGGCGGCAGCAACGGTTCTGCCCAACCTCATCTGCACCGTCGCCGCCGAAACCGTGACGCCCGAGCAGATCTCGGCACTGGCCCAGGCAGGCGTAACCGTCAGCCTAGGTCACTCCGACGCCGATTACGCGACCGCGTCGAGCGCCTTTGGCGCCGGCGCCACCATGGCGACGCACCTTTTCAATGCTATGAGCCAAATGGGCCATCGCGAGCCGGGAGTGGTTGGCGCGACGCTCATGCATGGGGGGGTGTTTGCAGGTCTCATCGCCGACGGCATCCACGTCCATGCCGCAGCCATCGCCGTCGCCTTGCGCGGCAAGCAGGGCCCGGGCCGCATTTTTCTTGTTACCGACGCCATGTCGCAGACTGGCACCGATCTGCGCACCCTGACCCTCAATGGCCGCACCATCTATCGAGCCGATGGCGCGCTACGCCTGGCCGATGGCACTCTTGCCGGCGCCGATCTCGACATGATCGACGCCGTCCGCTTCATGCATTCCGAGATTGGCGTCGCTTGGGAGGAGGCGTTGCGGATGGCCTCGCTCTATCCAGCCGAAGCCATTGGGGCCGAAGCCGAGCACGGCCATCTCCGCCCCGGTGCCGTTGCCAGCTTTGTCCATCTGTCTCCGGCTCGGGATGTTCTGGCCACCTGGATCAACGGTACCGAGCAATATCGCGCCGGCTAGCCGCGGCCAATATAGGGCATGGTAGTCGCCATCACCGTCATGAACTGCA
>JAQSXP010000329.1 GCA_029256605.1 Devosia sp.
AGGGCAGCGCAAACCATTGATCGGGCCGGGTTTTCCCCGGCCCTTTTTTATGCCCTGCCGGAACCGCGCTACCGGCCACCCGTTACCACTGCATTGGCAGGTCCGGGAGCAAACCCATGCTGTATTACGCGCTTGTCTTCCTTGTCATTGCGGCGTTCGCGTTCATTGTCGGGTTCGGCGGATTCGCCGGCGCGTTGGCCGGCACAGCGCAGCTGTTGTTCTTTCTGTTCCTGGCGCTGGTCGCCAGCTCTATCGTCGTCGGCCTTATGCGGCGTGTCTGAAGCATCCTAGGCTATCCTTGCAAGCCAAGGGCGTAAGCTCGTGGCAGCGCCTTTGGCTTGCGAGGCAGCCGCAAATAGTGAGCAGTTAACGCCATGGCGAGCACCTCTTCCGAGCCCCCTGAAGCTCTGCGGCTGCGCGCCTTGTCTGCGGGTTTGTCCGGGCAAGGAATCACCATCCTCCACCACAATTCCCAAGGCCGGTTCGATCTCGCCGAAAACCTGCCTGCTGCCTGGGCCGATTGCCCCATCATCGGCAGCACCGAGCGCGACCTGTTGCCCGAAGCCGTTGCCATGAGCTTTGCCGCCGCGGTCGCTGATTGCCGCTCCACCGGGGAAGTCCAGACCAATAGCTTCGAGCTGCCCGACGGCTCCCGCCGCCGCCAGTTCGAGGGACGCTTTGTACCCGACGCGGACGGCGTGATCATCGTGCTCAACGACATCACGGACGAACGCAGCCGCGAAGCTGCTATTGCCGCACTTCTGCGCGAGGTCAGCCATCGCTCCAAGAACCTGCTCGCGATCGTGCAGAGCGTCGCCATGCAGACCGCCCATCACAGCGGCGGCATCAAGGATTTCCTCGACAAGTTCCGCGGCCGCCTGCACGCGCTCTCGAGCACGCAGGATCTGGTCACCGAAAGCAACTGGCAGGGCACCCACTTCCAATCGCTTGTGACTTCCCAGCTGACGCGCGTGAGTTCAGGCATGCTCAAGGAGATGCGCCTGACCGGCGACAATCCCCTGCTCGGGCCCAACGCGGCCCTGCATATTGGCCTGGCCATCCACGAGCTCGCCGCCAATGCCGTGTTCCACGGTGCGCTCTCCGATGGCCGGATGGGTCATGTCTGGATCGACGCGCAGATACACCAGGAAGATGAGCAGGACCCGTCGCTCCTGATCGAATGGCAGGAAACCGGCATAGACACCGAAAAGACCCGCCAGGCGCCCCGCTTTGGCACCATGGTGCTGGAGCGCATCGTGCCGCTCTCGGTCGGGGGCACTGCCAGCTTTGCCATCGACGAGGACCGGCTGAGCTACCGCCTGCGTGTCCCGGCCGATCAGTTCGGCGCGTGAACGCAGTCGTGCGGCCGCAAACATGCGTTTTCCCTTGCTTATTGGTGTGGATTTGCATTTCTTGATTGCGAATTGAGGATCGAGCCTCAAAAACGAGCAGGACCAGCACAGCAGCCCCGGCCGCTACGGACCCAAGGTAAGTATGACGCAAACTCAGCCCGCTGGGGCTAGATCCCCGGTGGTGCAGCTCCAGGACCTGCACAAGTCCTTCGGCGCACTCGAAGTGCTCAAGGGCGTTTCCTTCGCCGCTTACGAAGGCGAGGTCATTTCCCTTATCGGCTCGTCGGGTTCGGGTAAGTCGACGCTGCTGCGCTGCATCAACATGCTCGAAGTGCCCGAGCGCGGCACTGTCAGCATTGACGGCGAACCCATCAAGCTGCGCGGCGAGGGCAACCATCGCCGCATCGCCGATGAGGAGCAGATCCGCCGGATCCGCTCCGAATTGGGCATGGTGTTCCAGTCCTTCAATCTTTGGGCCCACATGACCATTCTCCAAAATGTCATGGAAGCCCCGCTCGTGGTGCAAAAGCGCGACCGCGCCGAAGTGGAGCGCGAGGCGCTGGCCATGCTCGATAAGGTGGGCATTGCCAACAAGGCCATGAGCTATCCGGCCCAGCTTTCTGGCGGCCAGCAGCAGCGCGCTGCCATTGCGCGCGCCCTCTGCATCAATCCCCGCGTCATGCTGTTTGACGAACCCACCTCCGCGCTCGATCCCGAGCTTGAGGTCGAGGTTCTGCGCGTCATCAAGGTGTTGGCCGATGAAGGCCGCACCATGATCATGGTTACCCACGACATGGAGTTTGCCCGCTCGGTTTCGGACCGCGTCATTTTCCTGCACCAGGGGTGCATCGAGGAAGAGGGCACGCCCGGCGAAGTGTTCAACTCCACCAAGTCAGCTCGGCTCAGGCAATTCCTCAACGCTGCCCAGCACGACTAGGCGGCACTTCAGCTACAACGGAGACGACGATGAAAAAACTACTTCTGGCGGCGCTCGCGACCTTGTCGCTGTCCGCAGCGGTGCGGGCCCAGGAAACGCTGCGCATCGCCACCGAGGGTGCCTACGCTCCCTGGAACTTCCTCGATGATTCCGGCGCCCCCGCGGGCTTTGAGATCGAGCTCGGCAATGCCATCTGTGAACAGGCCGGCCTGACCTGCGAGTGGGTCATCAATGATTGGGACTCCATCATCCCGAACCTGCTCGCCGGCAACTACGATCTGATCATGGCGGGCATGTCGATCACCGAAGAGCGTCGCGAGTCGATCGGCTTCACCGAAAACTACTTCCCACCCGATCCGTCGCGCTTTGCCGCCCCTGCCGGCGCTGATCTCGACTTCGCCAATCTGAGCGGTGTGCGCATCGGCGTCCAGGGCGGCACCATCCAGGCCACCTACGCCGAAGAAAACCTGGCAGAAGGCAACACCATCCTCGCCTTCACCACTGCCGATCAGGCCATGGCCGATCTCGCGGGCGGCAATCTCGACGTCATCTTTGCCGATGGCGGCTATCTCGAGCCCGTGGTGAACGCCTCTGGCGGTGGCATCGAATTCGTTGGTGAGGACGTCCTCATCGGCGAAGGCATTGGCGGCGGCATCCGCAAGGAAGACACCGAACTCAAGGCCACGCTCGATGGCGCCATTGG
>JAQSXP010000015.1 GCA_029256605.1 Devosia sp.
TCGCCCACGAGCTTGACCTTGCTGAGCACCGGGTCCTGCCCCACCGCTTCGAAAAAGCCGCTGCGCTCGTCAAAGCCATAGGGCTCGCGCCCTAGGATCGTGCCCAGATCAAAGCGGAAACCATCGATGTGCATGTCCTCGACCCAATAGCGCAGGCTGTCGGTCACCATCTGCAGCACACGCGGATGGCTGGTATTGACCGTGTTACCGGTGCCGGTGTCGTTGATATAGTAGCGCGGCTCGCCCGGCATGGTGCGGTAATAGGCGAAGTTGTCGATGCCCTTGAACGACAGGGTCGGTCCCAGCTCATTGCCTTCGGCGGTGTGGTTATAGACCACGTCGAGGATCACCTCGATTCCGCCATCATGGAAGGCCCGCACCATGTCCCGGAACCCGTCGAGCCCGCGAGGCCCGAAATAGCGGTTCGCCGGCGCAAAAAACCCGAGCGTATTGTAGCCCCAGAAATTCTTGAGCCCGCGATTAAGCAGGAAATCGTCATCGGGGAAGAAGTGGGTGGGCAAGAGCTCGACCGAGGTCAGCCCCATGCTCTTGATGTAATCCACCACCGCTTTGTGGCCCATGCCCTCGAATGTGCCGCGCAGCTCCTGGGGAATAGCTGAGTTGAGCTGGGTAAACCCCTTCACATGGGCTTCGTAAAAGATGGTCTGGTCCCAAGGAATGTTGGGCTTGCGGTCCCCGTTCCAGTCATAGCCGCGCGGATCGATCACGCGCGCCTTGGGCATCCCCGCGGCATTGTCGCGCTCGTCAAAGGACAGGTCCTTGTCTTGGCTGTCGGTGATATAGCCGAAATGGGCGGGCGACCATTGCACATCCCCTACCAGCTCGCGCGCATAGGGATCGACCAAGAGCTTATTGGGGTTGAAGCGGTGCCCGTTCATCGGGTCATAGGGCCCATGCACGCGGTAGCCATAAAGCGCGCCCGGCCCGACACCCGGCAGATAGCCGTGCCAGATTTCATTGGTGTATTCGGGCAGGGTGATCCGCTCTTCGGTGCCACTGGCGGGATCGAACAGGCACAGCTCCACGCGCTCAGCATGGGCGCTGAACAGGGCAAAGTTGGTGCCCTCCCCGTCCCAGTGAGCGCCCAAACTGGTGAAGTCACCGGGCAGGACCTGGCGGGAAGACGAGGTTGGCATCGACATGGAGCGGAGACCCTTGATTGACGCCGCTTAACGTGCCGAGAGCCTGCGAAGTTGCCTTAAATCTATGGCGTTAATGCGCCAAATTGGCGGCGATCTGCAGCGTCGGTAACCTCGTCTTCACTATACGGGCTCTAGAACGAGCCTGCACGGTATGTACCGGGTACGTGCAAACAGCGTCAGTCAGGCGCCTGCCTCCACCATAGGGCAGGCGCCGTACGCTGAACCGAAAATGAACCACCCGCTTTGGTTTGGTTCAGAGCCGCTAGGCTAGAAACCGGACATGCTTTTGAGCGCATGTTCATTTCCAACCCGAGGTTCTGCCATGAAACTCCCCGCTTTTCCGTCTCTCCTGCGCGCTGGCGCCGTGGCACTGGCACTGGGTGTCACCGCCGTTTCGGCCATGCCGGCGCAGGCGCAATCCAACAGCCCCAGCCTCTCGTTCAGCTTTCAGAACGGCAATGGCTATGGCTTTTCGGTTGGCGAGCGCCACCGCCCGCAGCGCCATTGCATGACCGATCGTGAAGTACGGCGCCTGGTCGAGCGCTCCGGCTATCGCCATGTGCGCATCTATGCCTCGGGCGATCGTTATGTTCGC
Source organism: Devosia sp. (assembly GCA_029256605.1). Lineage (GTDB taxonomy): Bacteria > Pseudomonadota > Alphaproteobacteria > Rhizobiales > Devosiaceae > Devosia. The sequence goes on from JAQSXP010000015.1 coordinate 1,759, forward strand.
GTCCGGGGCGACGAGGGTCGCCGCTCCTATATTGTGACCGTCGATGCCTGCCGCGGCCGCATTGTCGACCGCGACCGCATCCGCCGCTGATTCAGGAGGCCCGGCTTCGTGCCGGGCCTTTTTCTTGCTGACGGCTTGAGGGTCAGCCCGCGATGGCGACCTCGAGCGCCAGTTCCACCATCTCGCCAAGCGAGCTTTGCCGCTCTTCGGCGCTGAGCTCTTCCTTGGTGATGATGCAATCGGTCATGGTGCAGATGGCGAGCGCCCTCGCCCCGAACCTGGCGGCCAGCGTATAAAGCGCGGCCGCCTCCATCTCGACGCCCAGAACGCCATGTTCGGGCAAGACGTCGTAACCGGCCATCCCATCGGCATGATAGAAGATATCGGCCGACAGCATATTGCCGGCGTGAAAGCGCAGCTTGCGTTCTTCGGCGCGCTCGGCGGCACGGCGCAGCAGCCCAAAATCGGCGATCGGGGCGAAACTATAGGGACCAAACCGCCCCTTGACGATGGAGCTGTCGGTGCAGGCCCCTTGCGCCAGGATCACGTCGCGTACCTTGACCCTGGTGTTGAGCCCGCCACAGGTGCCCACCCGGATCAGCGTCTTGCAGCCATAAACATTGATGAGCTCATGCACATAGATCGCGAGCGAAGGCTGCCCCATTCCGCTCGCCTGCACCGAAACCCGCCGGCCCCGATAGGTGCCGGTATAGCCCAGGCAATTGCGCACGCTGTTGACCTGCTGCGCATCGGCGAGGAACGTTTCGGCAATCCATTTGGCCCGCAGCGGATCGCCCGGCAACAGAACGGCATCGGCGTAATCGCCCGGCTTGGCATGATTATGCGGCGTCATCGGTTGCGTCCCTGACTGGTTTCGGAGACAAAACCCTGCCATTGGCCGCCCCTCCGGGCAAGGTCGGCGGCTTGACGCCGCGTCGGACGCGGCCCATCTAGACGAGCAACACGAGGAGCGCGAAACAGCACATGGCCGCCAAGATCTTCATCGATGGGGAAGCTGGAACCACCGGATTGCAGATCCGCGAGCGTTTGCAGGAGCGGCGCGATCTCGAACTGCTCACCATCCCGCCCGAGCGGCGCAAGGATGCGGGCATGCGCGCCCAGCTGCTCAACGAGGCCGATGTGGCCATTCTTTGCCTGCCGGACGATGCCGCCAAGGAAAGCGTCGCACTAATCGAGAACACCACCACCCGCGTGATCGACGCCTCCACCGCGCACCGGGTGAACCCCGACTGGGCTTATGGCTTTGCCGAGATGGACCGCGCACAAACCAAGGCGATTGCCGAAGCGCGATTTGTCGCCAATCCCGGCTGCTGGCCCCAAGGCGCCATTGCTGGGCTGCGCCCGCTGATCGCCGCGGGCTTGCTGCCGGCCGATTACCCGGTGACGGTTAATGGTGTGTCGGGCTATTCCGGCGGCGGCCGGCAGATGATCGAGGAATATGAAGCGGCCGGTGCCAGCGCCAGCCACTTCATGCCCTATGGCCTGACCTTCCAGCACAAACATGTGCCCGAACTCACCCAAAACTGCACCCTTCAGCGCGCGCCGCTGTTCCAGCCCGCCGTTGGCGATTTCGCCCAGGGCATGCTGGTGGCCGTGCCGCTGCAGCTGGGCATCCTGCCCAAGGCGCCGACCGGCAAGCAACTGCATGCCGCATTGGCCGACCATTACGCTGCCATTCCCGATAGCTTTGTGGACGTGGCGCCCTTCGAGGCCGTGGCCAAGACCCCCGCGCTCGATCCACAGCACCACAACGACACCAACCGCATGACCCTGCACGTCTTTGCCAATGACGATCGCGCCCAGGCGCTGCTTGTCGCGATCTACGACAATCTGGGCAAGGGCGCATCGGGCGCTGCCGTGCAGAACCTCAATCTGATGCTCGGCGTCGACGCGCGCGAAAGCCTCGCGGCTTAGGGCAAGACCCCAAACGTGACGGCGGCAGGACGATCACCGCCGCCGCCCCACCCTCGATGTCACCCCGGCCCTGAGCCGGGGCCCATCACCAGATCTCGCCCGCCAGTTTGAGCCCTTCCAAACGCCGAGAATTCCTTCTTCCAGCCCAAAACCACTCCGCAGGCGTAACCAAGAGTACGCCGGCGAACGGTTTCCCCCCAACTCGACTTGACCCCATCCCCGCTTTCGCGCAAAGACCTAGCCAAAGCGAGGTTTTCCGATGGACAAATTCACCACCCTGACCGGTGTTGCGGCGCCATTGCCGATCATCAATATCGACACCGATATGATCATCCCCAAGCAGTATCTGAAAACCATCAAGCGCACGGGTCTCGGCACTGCGCTGTTTTCGGAGATGCGCTACAACGAAGACGGCACCGAAAACCCCGATTTCGTACTCAACAAGCCGGCCTATCGCGGCGCCAAGATCATCGTGGCCGGCGACAACTTCGGCTGCGGCTCCTCGCGCGAGCATGCCCCCTGGGCGCTCCTGGATTTCGGCATCCGCTGCGTGATCTCGACGAGCTTTGCCGATATTTTCTACAACAACTGCTTTAAGAACGGCATCCTGCCGCTGGTCGTCAGCCCCGAGCAGCTCAAGCTGCTGCTGGACGATGCCGAGCGCGGCTCCAACGCCACCCTGACCATCGATCTGGAAGCCCAGACCGTTCAGGGTCCCGATGGCGGCACCATCCATTTCGATATTGATCCCAGCCGCAAGCAGATCCTGCTCGAAGGCCTCGACGATATCGCCGGCACGCTCAAATCCGACCCGTCCATCGCTGGCTTTGAAAGCAAGATGGCCGCCGAGCGCCCTTGGCTCTAGGGCTGAGCACCGGCTCGGGCGCCGAGCCGGCCTGCCGCCCCTGGCACCACGCTGAATAACTTCACCAACCCCGCGCTTCGGCGCTCTCACTTCGAGTGCAAAAACCATGGCCACCCATTCCCTTTTCCTCCTGCCCGGCGACGGCATCGGCACCGAGATCATGGTGGAAGTGGAAAAGCTGATCGCGTGGACCAATGGCGAGCAGCTGACCGACTTCTCGATCGATACCGGTCTTGCCGGCGGCGCCGCCTATGACCAGCATGGCGTCGCCATCACGGATGCAGACGTGGCCAAGGCGCTCGCGGCCGATGCCGTGCTGTTTGGCGCCGTGGGCGGGCCAAAGTGGGACAATGTCCCCTATGAGCACCGCCCCGAGGCGGCTCTCCTGCGCCTGCGCAAGGAAATGGCGGTTTTTGCCAATCTGCGGCCCGCCATCTGCTACCCCGCCCTTGCCGACGCCTCCTCGCTCAAGCGCGAGCTGGTGGAAGGCCTTGATATCCTCATCGTGCGCGAACTGACCGGCGGCGTCTATTTCGGCGAGCCCAAGGAAATCACCGATCTGGGCAACGGCCAGAAACGCGCCGTCGACACCCAGGTCTACGAGACCTATGAGATCGACCGCATCGCCCGCGTCGCCTTCGATCTCGCCCGTACTCGCCGCGGTCTCGTGCACTCCGCCGACAAGAAGAACGTCATGAAGTCCGGCGTGTTCTGGGATGAAGTCGTGCACCAGGTGCACAAGGACTACTCGGACGTCGAGCTGCGCCATATCCTGGCCGACAACGCCGCCATGCAGCTCGTGCGCAATCCCAAGCAGTTCGACGTCATGGTCACCGATAACCTGTTCGGCGATATCCTCTCGGACGTCGCCGCCATGCTGACCGGCTCGCTCGGCATGCTGCCCTCCGCCGCGCTGGGTGCGCCGGATCCGGTCACCGGCAAGCGCAAGGCCTTCTACGAGCCCGTCCATGGCTCGGCGCCCGATATCGCCGGCCAGGGCATTGCCAATCCGATCGCCATGATCGCGAGCTTTGCCATGTCGCTGCGCTACAGCTTCGGCATGGTGGAACTGGCCGGCAAGGTCGAGGATGCCATCTCCGCCGTGCTCAGCGACGGGTTGCGCACCCGCGACATCGCCCAGGACAACCGCAAGACGGTGGGCACCGAAGAAATGGGCTCGGCGATCCTTGCCAAGCTCAAGGCGTAAAGCCCCTTTCCTCAGCACTGCACCAAGATCACCCCGGCCTCGCGCCGGGGTTTTTGTTTGTGCCAGCGTACGGCCAAGCCCCACAAACAAAAAACCCCCGGCGCTTGCGCACCGGGGTTCTTCTGGCAGTCGCCAAAAAGCCAAATTACTCGGCGGCAGCGTCTTCGGCCGGAGCATTGGCGGCAGCAGCCTTGGCGGCCTTTTCTTCAGCGCGCTGGGTGGCCTTCTCGCCGGGCTTGCCCTTGTTGGGGTTGTTGCGCGGATCGCGCTTGGTCAGGCCCGCATTGTCAAGGAAGCGCAGCACGCGGTCGGTCGGCTGGGCGCCAACTTCGAGCCAATGCTTGGCGCGCTCGCCATTCAGCACGACGCGGTTCTCGGCATCCTTGTTGAGGAGCGGATTAAACGTGCCCAGCTTTTCGATGAAGCGGCCATCGCGGGGCGAGCGGGCATCGGCAACAACGATGTGGTAGAATGGGCGCTTCTTGGTGCCACCACGAGCCAGACGGAGCTTGAGAGCCATTTTGGTATCCTAGTTTGGTTGAAGGGTTACTTTTTCTTGCCCAGGCCAGGCAGGCCGGGGAAACGGGGAGCACCGCCAAGGCCGGGTAGGCCCGGGGCGGATTTGAGCAGCGAGCCGACATCGGTCGGCAGCTTTTCGGTCAGCTGCGGCTGCACGGAGGGCAGGCCCTGCAACTGCTTGGGATCGATGCCGGCCTGGCGGGCCATGGCTTCGAGCTGTGCGGGATCCATCTTGCTTAGGTCCGGCATGCCGCCCAGCATATTGCCCATCTTGCCGCCGAACATGCCGCCAAGTGCGCCCATGCCGCCCTTGGAGACCTTTTTCATCATGTCGGCCATCTGCCGATGCTGCTTGATGAGCTTGTTGATTTCGCTGACTTCCACGCCCGCGCCAGCGGCAATGCGCTTGCGGCGCGAGGCATTGAGCAGATCGGGCTCGGCCCGCTCCTTCTTGGTCATCGAATTGATGATGGCGACCTGGCGATCAAAGATCTTTTCATCGACATTGGCACCGGCCATGGCCTTTTTCATCTGGCCCATGCCCGGCAGCATGCCCATGAGGCCACCCATGCCGCCCATCTTTTTCATCTGCAGCAGCTGGTTGCGCAAGTCCTCAAGGTCAAAGGAGCCCTTTTTGAGCTTCTTGGCCATCTTGGCGGCGTCTTCGGCCGACACATGCTCTGCGGCGCGCTCGACGAGGGAGACGATGTCCCCCATCCCCAGGATCCGGTCGGCGATGCGCGAGGGATGGAAATCCTCGAGCGCATCCATCTTTTCGCCCACGCCGATCAGCTTGATCGGCTTGCCGGTGGCGGCACGCATCGAAAGCGCAGCGCCCCCGCGGCCATCGCCATCGACGCGGGTAAGGACGATACCGGTCACATCGAGCCGCTCGTCGAACGAGCGCGCCACATTGATCGCGTCCTGACCGGTCAGGGCATCGACCACCAACAGGATTTCGTGCGGATTGGCGATCGACTTGATCTGGGTCGTTTCGACCATCAGCTCTTCATCGATATGGGTGCGACCGGCGGTATCGAGCACCAGCACGTCAAAGCCGCCCAGCCGGGCTTCGCGTGCGGCGCGCCGCGCGATCTCGACCGGGGTTTCGCTGGCGACGATCGGCAAGGTGGCAACGCCCACCTGCTCGCCCAACACGCGCAGCTGCTCCATCGCAGCGGGGCGGCGGGTATCGAGCGAGGCCAGCAGCACCTTCTTTTTCTGCCGGTCCTTGAGGCGCTTGGCAATCTTGGCCGTGGTCGTGGTCTTGCCCGAGCCCTGCAGACCCACCATCAGGAGGGCTACGGGCGCAGGCGCATTGAGATCGATCGCGACCGCATCCTCGCCCAGCACGGCAACGAGCTGGTCGTGGACGATCTTGACCACTTGCTGGCCGGGCGTGACCGAACGGGTGACTTCGGCGCCTACCGCGCGCTCGCGCACCTGTTCCACAAAGGCACGCACCACTTCGAGCGACACGTCGGCCTCGATCAGCGCGCGGCGGATTTCGCGCAGCGCCACATCGACATCGGCAGCGTTGAGCGCCCCGCGCCCTCGCAGTCCCTCGAAGATCTTGCCAAGCCGGTCTGAAAGGCTCTCGAACATGAACTTGTCCTTTATTCTCTTCGGGTGATCCGAGGAGAGATAAGATCCATCAGCCCAAACGCCAAACCCACCCGCGGGCGCAACGCGCTGGCGGATGGTGGCCTCCGGGATCGTTTTATACCACTTGGGGTCCCGGTCGGCGGATCAGGTACGGCCTGATGAATGGGTGCTGCATAGAGTTTTCGCGTCCCCGAGTCAAGGAAAGCCCGGCCTGCGCCCCTTTAGCGGCTGGACGCCCGCCGCTCGCCTCGGCCATAAGGACCCCACCCCGATCAACTGGATCCACCCATGCCGATTGCCGTTGTCAGCTGGAACATCAACTCGGTGCGCTTGCGCCTGCCCATGGTGCTCGACTTTCTCAAGCAATATAGCCCCGATGTGCTGATGCTCCAGGAGATTAAGTGCACCGAGGACCAGTTTCCGCGCGTTGCCTTCGCCGAAGCAGGCTATCCCCATCAGGCGGTGAGTGGGCAAAAGGGCTATCATGGGGTGGCGATCATCTCGCGCTTTCCCCTCACCGAGATTGCCACCCGCCAGTTCTGCAATATCGAGCAGTCCCGCCACATCTCGGCGCAGCTTGATTGGGGCAATGGCCCCGTGACCCTCCATAATTTCTATATTCCGGCTGGCGGGGACGAGCCTGACGCCGAGATCAACGTCAAGTTCAAGCACAAACTCGATTTCCTCGACGAAATGGCGCTCTGGTTTGCCGAACCTCAATTCGCCCAGGGACAGCTCATCGCCGGTGACTTCAATGTCGCCCCGCACGAGAACGATGTGTGGAGCCACAAGCAGATGCTCAAGGTCATCAGCCACACCCCCGCCGAAACCGAGCGGCTCGACGCACTGCTGGCCGGCGGGCACGGCTGGGTCGACCTGATCCGCAAGCACGTGCCCTATGACCAGAAGCTCTTCTCCTGGTGGAGCTATCGCGGTCTCGACTGGGAGAAAAGCAATCGGGGCCGCCGGCTCGACCATATCTGGGCGACCGGCGACGTCGCGGCCCATTGCTCGGGTGCCGAGATCATCAAGCCCGCCCGCGGCTGGACGGAAAAGCCCTCCGACCATGTGCCGGTCATAGCCCAGTTCGGCCTGTAAGCCTCAGCGCTTGATCTTGTTGCGAATGGGCTGCAGCGCTTCGAGGTAACTGCCCAGATCAGCCTGGATGCGCTCCGCCACTCGCTGCGCCAGCACCGGCGACTGCTGCACGAGCTTCATGAAGGCATGGCGGGGCACGAAAAACACCTGCACTTCGGTGACGGCGGTGATCGTCACCGCGCGCGGCTTGGCCAGGATCAGCGCCATGGCGGACACGACGCTCCCCGGCTCGTCGATCGTGTAGGGGGCGGTACCATCGCCTTGCGGGGCCACCTGCAACACGCCGTCGAGCAGCACAAAGGCGCCGCTGGGGATTTCGCCGGCCCGATACAGCACCTGATCGGCGCCGAAATGCTGCTGGTCGCCGGCAAAGGCCAGCATGCGCCGCTGCTCGTCGTCGCACATTTCCAGGAACTCGGCCCGCGCCAACATCGCGGCCGTATCGTCCATAACTGTCGCCCTATCCAACTAAGCCAGCGCCCACACTCGGGACGCCCCGAAGCACTGCGCCAAGCTATAGGGCAATTCGGCTTCTGCTTTGAACCCCCTTTAGCGCCAATTGCCTAGGGGACGAGCCGATAGCCCCCTTCTTCGGTAACCAGCAGGCGCGCATGGGAGGGGTCGCGCTCGATCTTCTGGCGCAGGCGATAGATGTGGGTCTCGAGCGTATGGGTCGTGACGCGGTTGTTGTAGCCCCACACCTCCTTGAGCAGCACATCCCGGGTGATGGTCTTTGGACCCTGCCGGTAGAGATATTTGAGGATCGAGGTTTCCTTGTCGGTCAGGCGCACCTTGCCCCCGTCATTGGCCTCGAGCATCTTGGCCGCTGGCTGGAAGCTATAAGGCCCGATGGTGAACACCGCGTCCTCGCTCTGGTCGTGCTGGCGCAGCGCCGAGCGGATGCGCGCCATCAGCACCGGAAAGCGGAAGGGCTTGGTGAGATAGTCATTGGCGCCCGATTCCAGCCCCTTGATCTGATCGGCGTCGCTGGTCTGCCCCGTCAGCATCAGGATCGGGCTCTTGAAGCCTTCCTGGCGCAGGATCTTGACCGCCTCGCGCCCATCCATGTCGGGCAGGCCGACATCGAGGATCATGAGGTCAATATTGCTTTCGCGAGTGGCTTTGAGCGCATCATTGGCGCTGGCGGCCTGCACGATCTCGAATTCGCGTTCGTCTTCGAGTTGATCCACCAGCGTCTGGCGCAGATCCGCATCGTCATCAACCAGAAGAATGCGGCGCTTGTTCATGGGATTCGCTCCGGACTTGGACCAGGGCGAGTGCAAAAGGCTGCCTGCTGGAACGCTGGCCTGCCGGTCACGTCGCCGTTACGGTGATAAGCAACGGAACATGGCGGCCAGAAGTTGCAGTGCGCGAGAAAACCCCGCCAAGTTTATCGCTCGCTAACCATTTGGCTGACCTAGGTAAGCGGCGGACGCGCCCCGAACAGTGCCGATCCAACCCGCACATCGGTAGCGCCCATGGCGATCGCCGTTTCGAAGTCCCCGCTCATGCCCATGGAGAGGCGCGACACCCCGGCCGCCCGGCCCAGCGTGGCCAGATGAGCAAAATAAGGCCCCGGCGGCACCCCATCGGGTGGGATGCACATCAACCCCACCACATCGAGCCCATGCACGCTCCGGCAGCGCTCCACAAATGCCACGGCTTCGGCCGGCGCAATGCCGCTCTTTTGCGGTTCTTCCCCGATATTGACCTGCACATAGCAGGGCAATTTTCGCCCCGTGCGCGCCATCTCAGCGGCCAGCACCTCAGCTAGGTTGTCGCGGTCAACGCTCTGGATCACATCGAACAAGGCGACGGCATCGCGTGCCTTGTTGGTCTGCAGCGGCCCGATCAGGTGCAGTTCCACATCGGCAAAACGCTCGCGCAGCGCCGGCCACTTGCCTTTTGCCTCCTGCACCCGGTTCTCGCCGAACGCGCGCTGCCCTGCCTCAAGAAAGGGGGCGATCGCGTCGGCATCGAAGGTCTTGGATACCGCCACCAGCTTGACCTCGGCCAAACTTGGCTCGAAGCGAGCCTGCGCCCGCGCGATGCGATCGCGGATTTCGGCCAGCCGCGCCGGCGCGTCCACTGCAGTCTCGCTCACGCTTTTGCCCTGTTGCTGTTGACCTGAGGGGTGATTTCTGATGATGGTCCGGTAGCCAAAATCCCCAATAAACGCAAGCAGCTTCGCCCTTTCGGCAGACTGCGCATTTGCCCCCAAGGACTGATAGATTGAGCGGCGAACGCTATAATCCGCGCGAAATGGAACCGCACTGGCAGGAGGTCTGGGACCAGCGCCAAAGCTTTGTGACCTCCAATGATGACCCGCGCGAGCCCTACTACGTGCTCGAAATGTTCCCCTATCCCTCGGGGCGCATCCATATGGGCCATGTACGCAACTATGCGATGGGCGATGTCGTCGCGCGCTATCACCGCGCCCGCGGCAAGAATGTGCTGCACCCCATGGGCTGGGACGCTTTCGGCCTGCCGGCGGAAAACGCCGCAATCGAGCGTAAGACCCATCCCGGCACCTGGACCCGCGCCAATATCGCGACCATGAAGGGCCAGCTCAAATCCATGGGTCTGTCCATCGACTGGACACGCGAATTCGCCACTTGCGAGCCCGAATACTACAAGCACCAGCAGGCTATGTTCATCGACATGATGGCGGCCGGCCTCGTTACCCGCAAGCAAAGCAAGGTGAACTGGGACCCCGTCGACATGACCGTGCTCGCCAATGAGCAGGTGATCGATGGCAAAGGCTGGCGCTCGGGCGCCGTTGTGGAACAGCGCGAGCTGACCCAATGGTTCTTCAAGATCTCCGACTTCGCCGAAGAGCTGCTCGAGGCGCTTGATGGCTTGACCGAGTGGCCCGAAAAAGTGCGCACCATGCAGCGCAACTGGATCGGCCGCTCCGAAGGCCTGCGCCTGCTCTTTGAGATGGTACCCAACAACACCGTCAATGCCGGCAGTATTGAGGTCTTTACCACCCGCCCCGACACCATTTTCGGCGCCTCCTTTGTCGCGCTCTCCCCCGATCACCCGCTAACGGCGGAACTGGCGCGCAGCAATCCGGCGCTAGCCGAGTTCGTTGAGGAGACCCGGCGCCTCGGCACGGCAACCGAAACCATCGAGAAAGCGGAAAAAAAGGGCGTCTTCACCGGTCTTCAGGTCAAGCACCCCGTGCTGGACGGCCAGACGCTGCCGGTCTATGTCGCCAATTTCGTGCTGATGGACTACGGCACCGGCGCCATTTTCGGCTGCCCTGCCCATGACCAGCGCGACCTTGATTTTGCGCGCAAATATGACCTGCCGGTGATCCCCGTCGTGCTGCCGCCCGACGCAGATGCGGCCAGCTTTGCCATTGGCGATGAGGCCTATGTTGACACTGGTCACATCTTCAACTCCGGCTTCCTTTCCGGTCTCTCCATTGCCGAAGCCAAGACTGCCGCAGCGCAGTTCTTTGCCGAGCGTACCGTCGACGGCAAGCCGCAGGGCAAGGTGGAAGTCAATTATCGGCTCCGCGATTGGGGCGTCTCGCGTCAGCGCTATTGGGGCTGCCCGATCCCGGTGATCCATTGCGAGGTTTGCGGCACCCTGCCCGTCCCCAATAAGGACCTGCCGGTGGTGCTCCCCGAGGATGTCACCTTCGACAAACCCGGCAACGCCCTCGATCATCACCCGACCTGGAAGCACGTGCCTTGCCCTCAATGCGGCGGCCCTGCCCGGCGCGAAACCGATACCATGGACACCTTCGTGGACAGCTCCTGGTATTACGCCCGCTTCACCGCGCCTCAGGCCGAAACCCCGACCGTCCCCGACATCGCCAATCGTTGGTTGCCGGTGGATCAGTATATCGGTGGCGTCGAGCACGCGATCCTGCACCTGCTGTATTCGCGCTACTTCACCCGCGCGATGAAGGCGACCGGCCATGTGGGGCTCGATGAGCCGTTCAAGGGCCTCTTCACCCAGGGCATGGTCACCCACGAAACCTATCGCTCGGCAGCGGGCGAATGGGTCGCCCCGGTGGACGTCGTGCTCGAAACCAGCGGCGAAACCCGCTCCGCCACCCATCTCGAAACCGGCGCGCCGATCAGCATCGGCTCGGTCGAAAAGATGAGCAAATCCAAGAAGAACGTGGTGGATCCCGACGAGATCGTTGCCACCTATGGCGCCGATACCGCGCGCTGGTTCATGCTCTCGGACTCCCCGCCCGAGCGCGACGTGCAGTGGACCGAAGCCGGCGTTGAAGGCGCCAGCCGCTTCCAGCAGCGCATCTGGCGCTTGGTGGGCGATACGGTGGCCCTGCGCGCCCAGTCGCAGGACCTACCCCCTGTTGCCGCGGACGAAGAAGCCACCGCCCTGCGCCGTGCCGCCCACCGCGCCGTGCAGCAGGTCGCGGACGACATCGAAGGCCTGCGCTTCAACCGTGCCGTCGCCCAGATCTATGAGCTGACCAATGCTCTCGTGCGCTCCTCGGGCCTCGTCTCGGCCGCGCCCGCAGCGCGCCTCGCGGCGCTCGAAGAAGGCGTTGGCTACCTTGTGCAGCTAATCGCCCCGATGATGCCGCACCTGGCAGAAACCTGCTGGCAGGCACTGGGTCGCGAAGGTCTCGTGGCCGATGCACCCTGGCCCCAGGTCGATCCGGCGCTCCTCGTGGACAATGACGTCGTCATGCCCATCCAGGTCAACGGCAAGCGGCGTGGTGAAATCACCGTAGCCAAGGGCACCGCCCCCGCCGAGATCGAGCGCATGGTCTTGTCACTTGAAGCGATTGCCCGCATGCTGGACGGCAAGACACCGCGCAAGATCGTCGTGGTGCCGGACAGGATCGTCAATGTCGTGGTCTAGCCCACTCCGGAGCGCATTGCTCGC
>JAQSXP010000330.1 GCA_029256605.1 Devosia sp.
AGCACGGCGAGCGCCGCGCCTCCCAAGCGCAGCACTCGCCGCCAGCCTTTTGCTTTGCGCGCACTTGCCATAAACCCTGCCTTACCCAAGACAGGGCCGCCGGCAAAGCCTTTGCGGCCGGGGCGCGGCTATTTGGCCTTCTGCGCCTTGCCAGCGCGGTAGTAGTAATTGGCGTCCTTGCCCAGCACGACCGAGCGCACCAGCTTGCGAATGGCCTCGCTCTTGCGGAAGGGCGACACCACCGCATTGACCGTGCCGAACACCGCGAGCTTGGCGGCATCGAGCGCCGGCTGCTTGCCGGGCGCCTGTTGCGGCAAACCGCGGCCGCGCAGCATGGAATTGAACACGTAAAGATCGTTGCGGCGCTTCACCGCCGCGGTCTTCCAGGTGATTGCCACCGAAATGGAATAGCTGTCCTTGGTGCGCACCCAGTGCGGCCAGAGATAGGGCACGAACACCCCTTCGCCCGGCTTGAGCGCATTGAGCATTTCCTTGCCCACGAACCGCTCCTCGAATTTGAGGTTGCGGTGCTTGGTGATGCAATGCTCGATCTGGTCCTCGCTCGCAATGGAGCGATCCTCGTTGTCGTAGACGGCAAATTCCTTGTCGCCATGGATCTGCACGAAGAAATTGTCTTCGCTGTCGAGATGGAAGGGCGTCGTCGAATTGGGCGAGGACACGAACAAAAAGCCCTGGATGTCGGAAAATCCGGCATCGGCAAGGCTCTTGTGTCCCTGGGCTGATGCCACCGACATCAGCGCGTCTTCGAGCAGCGCCTTATAGGTGGGGTGATGCTCGATGCGCTTAAGCACCATCCACGCGCCCGCCGTCTCGATCTGGCTGATCACCTCTTCAGGGTCGAGTTCCACCAGCGGGGTGGTGGACGGATCCTGGCTCACCGCCGCCTTGCCCGAATTATATTCGATCCGGTCGCGCGGCAGCGCTTTGACGAGTTCGAGGATCGCCGGCAGCGTCAGCCGCGGATCGCCCACAAGGCCATGGGTAATGCGGAAGGGCTTCAGCGGAAACAGCGATTGGAAGGCAGAGTTAGGCGCAGTCAAAAGGCTGGTCATGAGCGTTTTTCCTTGCGGTTTTTAAGCGAGAACAACATCGATTTGGCCCGTTCGCGGGCGCGGCGGCGCCCAATCACGAGCCGGGAAATACCGGCAGCGAGGGGATCATTGGGGCGGGTTGCAATCAGCAGGTCGCCCACGGCCAGCCGCTCGCGCCAGATATGGTCGATCATCGGGTGCCCGGCGGCAGCGGTGGAATCGACGAAATGGATGGCGGGGTCGGCCGCAAAGCGCCGCGTCATCTCGAGCGTCAGCTGCACGCCCGGCGACACCCGCCCCATGGTTTCGTCATAGGCAATCTTGAAAAACAGCGCTTCGCCGGCCTGCTTGAGCACCAGCCCGGCCGCAATCGTGCGCCCATCGAGCTGCAACTCGGCCACTTCAAAGGCGCCGCGCGCCCCCATGTCCTTTGCGGCCTCTTCGGCAAAGCGCGCATCGCCCTGCGCTTGCGCGAGCCCCGTGCCCTGCTTGCCCTTCCAGCCGCTGGCTTCAAGCTGCAAGAACCGCTGCACCGCCGGCCCAATGGTTTCGGGCCGATCGGCGACGGTGAACTCAACCGTGCCTTCGTCATCGAGCCGGTGGCGCAGCCGCCGCATCTCCTTGAGCCGCTTGGCGCCCATGCCGCCGCGCAAATAAAGCTCGGCATCCCCGCTGGCCGCATAGGCGGCGCGTTCATGGGCATTGTCGATCTGGGCCGGCGCGATCCCCCGCTGCGCCAGCGCCTGGGTCAGGGCGTCCATGCTCGGGCCCTCGAGCCGCGCGAATGGCAGCACGAGGAGCCGCGCCCCGGCCGCCGCTGCACCATCGATCAGCGCACCCGCCGCCTCCACGCTTCGCTCGGGATCGAGCAGCGGGCTCGCGAGCACCGTATAGGGCTGCCGGGCCACCAGCGCCGGAACCGGCAGGCGCAGCGCCGTCCAGGCGCTCACCACCGGCAGCAAGCCCAGCATTTCCCCGCGTTCGGAGCCATCAAACGCCACCAGCGCATCATTGCCACGCCCGCGCGCCGCATGGCGCGACGCCGCCTGGGCAAAACCGGGGTCGAAAAATCCATTGGGCTCGAGGCTGCGAGCGCACAGCGCTTCCCAGGGCCCGCGCGGCACCTGCTCCAGCGGCATGCGCAGCGCCGGCGTTACGGACCGGCCCTGCCGCCGCTCGGCGCTTGGCGTCAGCGCGCGCGCCAATGCGCCCGTGCTCACCGCAGCTCTCCCCGGCAGTTAACCATCGCGCCCGCCTCTATCCACCAAACGGCTTAGTCCCTCACGCGCCGTTCTTATCGCAAATGGGTGAGCGTGACGCGCTTTGGCTGCTTGCTTGGTTAAGCCGAGCTTGCGGTAAACCCTTTTAAATCCAATCTTAATTGTAATAATCGGCCCCCAGGCTACCTCCACTGCCCGCCTTGGGGCAGACATGGCGCCGCACTGGCAATTTGCCGCCCGATCCGCCATATAGGGCCCTGCAACAACACTGGGCAGCGAGGCCGAACGTGGACGGCGTGCCGTTTTGGAAAATGAATGGGCTGGGAAACCAGATCATCGTGGCCGATTTGCGCGGCCGCGCCGGCCGCATCACGCCCGAAGCGGCCATTGCCATCAACGCCACGCCCGGCACTCGCTTCGATCAGATCATGGCCCTCCATGATCCCCGCATCCCCGGCACCGCGGCGCTGGTCGAGATCATCAATTCCGACGGCTCGCGCGCCCAGGCCTGCGGCAACGGCATGCGCTGCGTCGTCCAGGCGCTCTCCGCCCAGACCGGCACCACGAGTTTTGTGTTCGAAACCGTCGCGGGCCTGCTCACTGGCGACGAACATGCCGATGGCTCGATCACCGTCGATATGGGCACCCCCAAGCTCGCCTGGTACGAAATCCCCTTGGCCGAGGAATTTGCCGATACCCGCAAGATCGA
>JAQSXP010000331.1 GCA_029256605.1 Devosia sp.
GTGGTGGCGCTCACCAATGGCGGCCCGGGCCTGTCCTCCGAAGTGCCCGCCAAATACGTCATCAACTACATGTTCAACGCTGGCAATCTGGGCCAGGCCCTGGCGGCCTCGACAGTGATGCTTGCGGCCGTGTTCGTGATCTTGATCCCCTGGATCGTCATCGAATTCGGACCCAAGAAGGCGCGCTAGGAGAACACCATGGCCACTATTGCCGCTACCGCCGAGCCCTTTGGTCCTCGCCCCCGTCCGTTTTTCACCCCAACCCGCATCATCATCTACGGCATCATCATCGTTGCGGCTCTGTACTACCTGCTGCCGCTCTATGTGATGATCATGACCTCGGTGAAGGGCCTGCCCGAGATCCGTCTCGGCAACATCTTCGCCCCGCCGCTCGAAGTCACCTTCGAGCCCTGGGTGAAGGCCTGGACCAGCGCCTGCACAGGCCTCACCTGTAACGGTCTGGCGCCCGGCTTCTGGAATTCGGTCAAGATCACGCTGCCTTCCACCGTCGTTTCGGTCTTCGTGGCCGCCGTCAGTGGCTATGCGCTCGTCAACTGGCGCTTCAAGGGCTCCGAGTTCTTCTTCACCTGCCTGCTGCTGGGTTCGTTCATCCCCTATCAGGTGATGCTCTACCCGATGGTGATGATCACCCGCGAGCTCAAGATCTTCGGCACCCTGTGGGCCGTGATCCTGGTGCATACCGTGTTCGGCATGCCCATCCTCGTGCTGCTGTTCCGCAACTACTTCGCTTCGCTGCCCCAGGAATTGTTCAAGGCAGCCCGCGTGGATGGAGCCGGCTTTTGGCGCATCTTCTTCCAGATCATGGTGCCCATGTCGCTGCCGATCTTTGCCGTGGCGATCATCCTCCAGGTCACCGGCATCTGGAACGACTTCCTGTTCGGCGTGGTCTTTGCCGGCACGCAGAACAATCCAATGACCGTGCAGCTCAACAACATCGTCAATTCGGCCCAGGGCGTGCGTGCGCGGCATCGCCGCTGGCGCGGTGAAGGGATAAAGCAATGCAGAGCAGTGTTTCCATCAAGGACCTGTCGCTCAACTTCGGCTCCGTGCCGGTGCTCAAGAGCCTCGATCTCGAAGTGGGGCAGGGCGAGTTCATTGTCCTGCTCGGGCCCTCCGGCTGCGGCAAGTCCACCTTGCTCAATTGCATCGCCGGATTGCTCGATGTATCGGGCGGCCAGATCTTCATCGGTGGCAAGAACGTCACCTGGTCCGAACCCAAGGACCGCGGCATCGGCATGGTGTTCCAGTCCTATGCGCTCTATCCCCAGATGAGCGTGGAAAAGAACCTGTCCTTCGGCCTGCGCGTTGCCGGCATGCCCAAGGATGAGATCCAGCGCCGCGTCGCCCGCGCCGGCGAGATCCTCCAGATCGAGCCGCTCCTGCAGCGCAAGCCGGCCAATTTGTCGGGCGGCCAGCGCCAGCGCGTCGCCATTGGCCGGGCGCTGGTTCGCGACGTGGACGTCTTCCTCTTCGACGAGCCACTGTCCAATCTCGATGCCAAACTGCGCAGCGATCTGCGCGTCGAGATCAAGCGGCTCCACCAGCGCCTGAAGAACACCATGATCTATGTCACGCACGACCAGATCGAGGCGCTCACCCTGGCCGACCGCATCGCCATCATGCGGAGCGGTGAAATCCAGCAGCTGGCCGATCCGCACACCATCTACAACAAGCCCGTTAACCTCTACGTGGCTGGCTTTATCGGCTCGCCCTCGATGAACTTCATCAATGGCACGCTCAATGGCGGCGACCAGCCCTTCTTCGTGGCGGAAGACGGCACCCGTGTTTCCATGGGCACCTACGATTTTGCCGCCGCTCCGCAAGGCACCACGAAGACCGTGCTCGGCGTTCGGCCCGAGCACATCGTGCTTGGCGATGTCGCTGCAACGATGCCCTTCTCCACCGAAGTGGAGATCGAGATCGTCGAGCCCATGGGCTCGGACACGCTCGCCTGGGCGCGGATCGCCGGCCAGCCCGTCACCTTCCGGGCTGACAGCGATGTGCAACTTCATGTCGGCGAGAAGCTGCTGGTCGGCTTTGATCCGGCTCGTGGCTCCATCTTCGACACCCAGAGCACCAACCGGCTCTGACAACCGCTTCGGCTCCGCCGTCCGGCGGGGCCGCCTATTCACGCCAGATTTTTCGAACAAGAGGCCCCAATGACCGAGTTGTCATTCCAGCTTTATAGCGCCCGCAACTACCCCGATCTCGATGACTTCCTCGCCAAGCTGGCGGCTCTCGGCTACACTCAGGTGGAAGGCTATGGCGGTCTTTACGCCGATGCGCCCGCGCTGGCGGAAAAGTTCAAGCGCAATGGCCTGTCCATGCCCACCGGGCACTTCGGTCTTGCTCAACTGCAGGACACCGATACCGCGCTCAGGACCGCTGAAACCCTCGGTGTGAAGCGCCTCTACTGCCCCCATATCGGCCCCGAAGGGCGCAGCGAAGACGAAAGCAAGTGGGTCGAGCTGGCGGAAACCCTTGCGGGTCTGGGGGAAACCTTCACCCGTGCAGGCTATGGCTTTGGCTGGCACAACCACGATTTCGAATTCGTGCCCACTACCAGCGGCCGCACCCCGATGGAAATCATCCTCGAAACCGCCCCCTCCCTTGAATGGGAAGCGGACGTGGCCTGGATCGCCCGCGGCAAGGCCGATCCCGTGCAGTGGTTCGACCGGTATGGCGACCGCATCACCGCCGTCCACGTCAAGGACATTGCCCCGGCCGGCGAAGCCACTGACGAAGACGGCTGGGCCGATGTCGGCTTTGGCGTCCTCAACTGGGACCAGTTGATCAACGAGGTCACCAGCCGGACCAAGGCGCAGTATTTCGTCGCCGAGCACGACAAGCCCTCCGATGCCGAGCGCTTTGCCCGCCGCTCCATCGCCACCGCCAAGAACTGGAAGTAACCGCTATGGCCAAGACCTTTGGCGTCGGCATCATGGGTGCCGGCAATATTTCGAGCGCCTATCTGCGTCTCGCGCCCCTGTTCAAGGGGCTCGAAGTGCGCGCGGTCGCCGACATCATCCCCGAAGCCGCCCGCAAGCGCGCCGAGGAGTTCGGTGTCGCCGCCCAGACACCCGACGAGCTGCTCAAGAACAGCGAACTCGACGTGATCGTCAATCTAACCATCCCCTCGACCCATTATTCGGTGTCCATGGACATCGTTTCGGCCGGCAAGCACGCCTATTCCGAAAAGCCCTTCGTGCTGTCGCTCGAAGAAGGCCTCGCACTCAAGAAGGCCGCGGACGAGCGCAATCTCCTGGTTGGCAGCGCGCCCGACACCTTCCTGGGCGGCGCCCATCAACAGGCGCGCGACATCATTGATTCCGGTGCCCTCGGGCGCATCATGAGCGGCACCACCCATGTGATGAGCCGCGGCATGGAGCACTGGCATCCCAATCCTGATTTCTTCTTCCAGGTTGGCGCCGGCCCGGTGCTTGATGTCGGCCCCTATTACGTAACCGACCTCATCCACCTGATCGGCCCGGTCAAGCGCGTCTCCGCCTTCACCAACATGGCGCGCACCGAGCGCGAAGTGACGGCACCCGGTCCCTACCAGGGCACCAAGATCAAGGTCGGCACCCCGACCACGGTTCATGGCGTGCTCGAGTTCCACAACGGCGCCATCGTCACCATGGGCGCCAGCTGGGACGTGGCCAGCCACGGCCACCACAATATCGAGCTCTACGGCACCGAAGGCACGATCTATGTGCCCGATCCCAACTTCTTTGGCGGCGAACTCGT
>JAQSXP010000332.1 GCA_029256605.1 Devosia sp.
TTAATGATAGTCGACAAATGTACCGGGAGCGCCTTGAGTGGCCAGAACTGACGAGCGCTTCCGCGAAGCGTTTAATGCATTGCTGGACCGCTGCGCGGGCCTGGAGCCGGGCCAGCAACTGCCCGCTGAACTGGCGCTCGCCGCCGATCTTGAAGTCAGCCGGACAGTGGTGCGCGCCGCGCTCGAGCGCCTGCACACCGAGGGGCTCATCGAGTGGAACGGCCGGCAAAAAACGCTGGTGCGCTTGCCCTTGGCAACGGACCGGCTGGCGGTGCAGGCCGACCAGATTTCCCCCGAAGAGCTGGAGCGACAATTTCTCGACTGGATCTTGCGGTTCGATGTGGCGCCCGGCACCGCGCTCAACGTCACCTATCTCGCCAAAACTTTCCGCGTGACCGCCTATGGCCTGCAGGAATTCCTGGCGTCGCTCAGCCGGCTCGGGCTGGTGCGGCGTCGGCCAAGGGGAGGCTGGGAGCTGGTAGGGTTCACCCGCGACTATGCGGTGGAGTTATCCGATTTCCGCATGATCCTTGAGCTCAATGCCGTCTCGCATGTGATCTCGCTGCCGGCAGGCGACCCGATCTGGCAGCGCCTTGCCGTACTTGAGGCCGATCACCGGCAACTCGCCGACGAGATCGCCACGCGCTACCACGACTTCTCACTGCTCGACGAGCGCTTCCACACCACGATCGGCAAGACGGTGCAGAACCGCTTTGCCAGCGAGTTCCAGAAGGTCATCACCCTTGTCTTTCACTACCACTATCAGTGGGACAAGAAAGACGAGCGCGAACGCAACACGGCGGCCATCGGCGAGCATCTGCGCCTGATCGAAGCGCTGCAGGCCCGCGACGAACAGGCCGCACTGGCGGCCGCGCGCGAGCATCTGCAGACCTCCAAGCAAACCCTGCTCAACTCGCTACGCATCCACGCCCTGCCCTAAAAAGCCGGCGAGCTAGCGCTGCTCGCGGGCGAGGGCCAGTGCCCTGCGCGCTGTGTCTTCATCGCAGACCAGGGCGCTGCCCATGCGCGAGCGCAGGGCACCGGCAATGGCAGCGGCCTTGGCCATGCCGCCCGCTGCGAAAATGACGCGCGGCACTTTAGCAAGAATGGAAAGCGGAAGCGCCACGGCGCGGCTATTGATCTCGTGATCGATCAAGACGCCATCCCGGTCGATGAACTGACCCAGAACATCCCCTACGGCTCCGGCGGCGAGCAGTGACTGCAGTTCCACATCCTGGGGCAAGCCATAGCGCATCAGCAGCGAGCGATCCGACAGATCGCCGATACTGACCAGGATGATGTCGTTCTTGGCGATCCGCTCAAAGGCACTCTGAAATTCGCGCTGGTTGAGGATGGCGTCACGTGACTGGGCACTGTCGGCATAAACCGGCGCGGCAAGATAAGCGCATTCGGCGTTGAGTTGGCGCGCCAAATCGCTGGCAATATCGAAAGTGTTGATGGCCAGCCCGCGGGTAAGACCACCGATCACCGAGCTGACGCAAAGCTGGGGATATTTGGCGGCGGGCACGAAGCGCACCATCTCGCGCAAGGTCGCGCCCCAGGCGGTACCGACGCCCGAGACCTCGTTGCTGCTGAGGAGCTGCATCAGATATTGCGCGGTGGCTTCCCCGATCAGCACCGGCACCATGTCCGGGTCCTTGGGCGTGGGCAGGATGATGGCGCGCTCAAGGCCAAACTCACCCACCAGTTCCTGCTCGAGCTCGATGCAGCTCGTAAGGCTGGTATTGAGCGTGATGGTCACGAGCCCGGTGCGCCGCGCATCATTGATCAGCTTGTTGATGCGCGGCCGATTGGTGGAGAGAAGATCGGCTATCTCGGCCTGCGTGCGCCCTTCCTTGAAATAAAGCCAGGCGACGCGCACCAGGGTTTGGTCAAAAGGATGCTCGCCTGGCGTCAATTGCATGGAAGATCTCTACCCGTCTGGCCGTAACACGGTCAGGCCTTTACCACACTTGCACAGTGGACCAGCTCAGTTTCACTGTGCAAGCGCCTGCGGTCACTGCCATGGCCAACTATTGCGTGGCAATACGCTGGGTGGTTTCGGCATTGAACTGGTGCAAGGCCGCGTGCTCGGCCCACAGCGTGATTGTCTTGCCATCTTCGATGCCGCTGGCATCGTCGAGGCTGGCGACCAGCGGATCGGCATAGCCATCCAGTCGTAGATGCACATGGAACTCGTTGCCCAGCGGCTCCACCAGTTCCACGACGCCCGTGAAGCTGATGGCGGGAGCGGCAGGCTGGACCAACGAAAGCGAGTCCGGACGAACGCCCACGATGTCGGCCGCAGGATCATAGATGGGATGACCGGCCGCAGCCGATCCCAGCGCCTGGATCGGCAAAAGGTTCATCGGCGGGGAGCCGATAAAGCTCGCGACGAACAGGGTCGCGGGGGTCTGGTAGACCTCCATGGGCGTGCCGATCTGCTCGATCCGGCCGGCATTCATCACCACCAACCGGTCGGCCAGGGTCATGGCTTCCATCTGGTCATGGGTGACGTAGATGGAGGTCGTACGCAGCCGGCGCTGCAGCTTGCGGATCTCGACCCGCATCTGCACACGCAGCTTGGCGTCGAGGTTGGACAACGGCTCGTCAAAGAGGAACGCGGCGGGATTGCGCACAATGGCGCGCCCCATGGCCACGCGCTGGCGCTGCCCGCCTGACAGCTGCCCGGGACGGCGATCGAGCAAGGGGCCGATCTCGAGAATGCGCGCGGCTTCTTCCACCCGGCTGGCAATATCGGGTTTGGAATAATGGCGATTACGCAGGCCGTAGGAGAGGTTCTCGCGCACCGACATATGCGGGTACAGCGCGTAGTTCTGGAACACCATGGCGATGTCCCGATCGGCCGGTTCGACCGTGCTCACATCCTTGTCGCTGATGCGCAGAACGCCCGAGCTGATCGATTCGAGCCCGGCCACCATGCGCAGCAGCGTCGATTTTCCACAACCCGA
>JAQSXP010000333.1 GCA_029256605.1 Devosia sp.
ATCGAGCCGACAAACCGCACCGGCTTGCCCTCGGCATCGTTCACCAGCACCCGGCGCGAGGACACCCAGATATAAGAGCCGTCGGCGATGCGGAACCGGTATTCCTGCGTGTTCTGCCCCTGCTCGCCCAGACCTTCGGGCTTTTCCATCCCCACCACATTGAGGCGATCCTCGGGATGAACCTTGTCGTGCCACCAGGCATAAGTGGTGCCCTGAGCGAGCTCGGGATAGCCCAGCACCTTGTGCGCCGCGCCTTCCCAACGCGTCCGATCGCCCGCCACGTCGTAGTCCCAGATGATGTCGTTGGTCGCCTGGGATGCCAGCCGGTAGCGCTCTTCGCTTTGGCGCAGCGCCAGTTCGGCCGCCACCTGCTCGTCGATATCCTCGAGTGAGCCATACCAGCGCAGCACAGATCCGGTTTGGTCGCGCAATGGGTGGGCCCTGGCGCGGAACCAGCGATAGCCGCCTTCGCGGAACCGAATGCGATAGCGCGCATCGGCAAGGCTGCCGTCCCCTGTGCGCACTGCCTGCATCCACCGCGCCAGCACCGGGTCGCGATCCTCGGGATGTATGGCCTCGAGCCAGCCTTCGGCTATGCTGCGCTCGCGCGATACCGCTGCGTAATCCCACCAACGCGGCCCGATCTCGAGCAGCTGGCCGTCGGTATCAGCCAGCCACTGGATCTGCGAATTGAGCTCGATAAAGGCGCGGTGATGGGCCTCGCCGCGCTTAAGCGCGTCCAGCGCCATCGCCAGCCGCCGGCCGTCGGAAGCCGTGACCTCCGCGAGCCGACGATGGTGAAACACCAGCGCCAGCGCCGAAGCCAGCAGCAGGAACACGCCCCCCAGCAACACCGCTCCGGCACCCGGCAGCTGCAAGTCCGGCCGCTGCGGCAGGCCCGCGACGGGCGCCAACTCGAGGCCGGCGCTGGCCACGAAATGGAGAAACAACACGCCCAGCGCCAGCGCCGCCCCGGCCGGCCAGGCCAGCGTCGCGCGGGCATAGCGTTCCAGCAGCGGCCCCGCGAGCCCCGTGATCGCAACGCCTCCGACCGCCGCCAAAACCAGCATGGCGCTGTCCGAGCGCACGATTTCAGGGCCATGCAGCGCGGTCATGTCAAAGAAATGGGCAATGGCCATGCCCGACCCGATAAGGAAACCGGCAACGACGCCCCGTGCCCGCCCGGCATCGGCAAAGCCCACGATCCAGCCCAGCGTCGTCAGAACGGTGCAAAGCGTGAGGGAAACCAGCGCTTCGCCGGGCTCGAAATGCAGGCCCGCCTGGGGCAGGAAGCCCAGCATTGCCGTGAAATGGGTGGTCCACACCCCAGTGCCCGTAACAATGCCGGCCGCCAGCAGCCATAACAGGCGGCCCCGGCCCTGCGTTTCCAGCGCCCGCTGCACCAGCCCGACCGCCGTGAAACTGCTCAGCACGCAGAACACGGCTGCCAACGCGACATAAGCCGGATCATGATTGTCAACGATGCCGGAATAAACGCGCCACATTGAGCCGAACCGCTCCCTGAAGCAGCTAGCTTTAGGGCAAAGCCATTACATAACATTGAATCCGAAAGCTCCACTTGGCCGGGACTTGCCGGCCGCCTGGTAGCATTGGGGCAAGGGCGGAACCGATTGCCCCACTTCTCCGGAGCCGCTGTCTCACCGCGGCGTTTGCACGACATCGAGGAAGATAGGGTCGAACTGCCCCACTTCCTGGAGCCGCTTCCAGTCGATCACCCGCACCCGCTTGGTGTCCCAGGAAACCAGGTCCTGGCGCCGCAGTTCCTGGAGGGTGCGGTTCACATGCACATTGGACAGCCCCAGCGCATCGGCGAGTTCCTGCTGGGTGATCTCGAAGGGAAAGCTCATATCCTCAACGAGCCCCACATTGTCGGAGCGCACGAAATGCTCGCAAAAGAGATGGGCCATATGGGCAATGGCCGTCAGCCGCCCCATCGCCACCAGCCACTGCCGGTGAATTGCGCCATCGAGCAGCGTCGAGAGCCACAGCAGCCGTGTCAGATGCGGAAACTCCTCGGTGATCCGGCGCAAGCCGTCATGGGGAAATTCCACCGCTGCCACCGCCGACATCGCGCGGACATCGTGATCGAGCTTGGACAGCAAGAACGAATGCAGGTCCACAAAGTCACCCGCAATGTGAAATGCGGTGATCTGCTGCTGCCCGCTTTCCACCGTGTTCTGCCGAGCCGCCATGCCCTGGACCAGCAGCAGGCTTTTGCTCGGACTGCTGCCATAACGCGCCATCATCTCGCCAGGGGCAAAATACACGGTTTGCCCGGCTACTGCGGAAAGCGCCTCCCGCTCGGCTTGTCCTAAGGTATCGCGCACGCGCAAGCGGCGGAAGAATCGTTCAAGACGCTGATCGTCCATGGTGGGCCTTGGTATCGGACCTTCGCGCCAAAACGTGCTGGGGTCACTGGAGTTGCTTCTTTTTTGCTTTCGCCATCGGTCTATGGGCTCTTCGGCGCAACCTGGACGAGCCCCGCTGCAGCCACTTGCCCTCCACATGGCGACAAGCCCGCCCGCAAAAGCTCAAGCCGGCGCATCGGCTCTTCTCAGTGTGCCGCAGGGCGGCCCATGCATGATGGCGCTGGCGCCTGCAGGCGGACCGCGCAATGGGCGCTTTAATGCCGCCGAGTCGCCGCTCCGTGCACTATCGTATGTTAGTAAAACGGCCATTGACCTGCTGCCCCCTTGTTCGGCCCGCCAAAAGCTGCCAAGCAAAGACAATCATGCGCGCGCCCTGCGGCAGCTGCAGCGGCGAGCGCGCAATTGCTCGAGGGCGACAAGAAAAGGCGGTTTGGAGGCAAATATGCCGAGCTTGGCCGCTTTTCGCGACTTGGTTTCACCTGCCCTTCATCTTTGTCGCGGACGCTTGCCCGATAGAGTTCAATGCCGGCGGTGAAGATGAAGTCGTGCCTATCCCTGATTGCCAGTCTCGTCA
>JAQSXP010000334.1 GCA_029256605.1 Devosia sp.
CGCCGGGTGCTTCGCCGATCACCATGATATCGGCCTGCGGATTGCCATCGGCGAAAACGAGCTGGGTGGCGCGCAGCTTGAGCCCGCAGCCGTCATAGGCGCGCAGGATCTCTTCGAGTTCAACGAGGTTCTGTGCCCGGGCGGCCAGGGCCCGCGCTTCGGCGGGATCGCCGCCCAAGGCCAGCGCAGGCGCGCTGGGCGCCGCGGCAGGCGCTTCGCCAGCTATTTTGGGCGCGGCGGGGCTGGGGGCAACACGGGCAGGCGGGCGCTGGTTGAAGCGGTCCACCGGCTCTTCGCCAAGGGCCAGGTCCACACCGGCAGCCCGATACCATTCGAGCACCGAGACCATCTCGGCGTGATTTAGCGGTCGCATCTCGGCCATGTTCTCTGTTATGGCACACCGCGTTTGCCGCGGCCAGCCGGGCGTGGAAAGAGGCAACGAGGTTTTCATGGGGGAAGCGGGCGAGCGCGAGAGCCTTTCCACCGATGTGGTGATTGTTGGCGCCGGTCCTGCGGGTCTGGCAGCGGCTATTCGCCTCAAGCAGCTCCATCCCGAACTGGGCGTCACCGTGGTGGAAAAGTCTGCCGAGATCGGCGGGCACATTATCTCGGGCGCGGTGATGGACCCCAGGGGCCTCGATGCCCTTTTGCCCGATTGGCGCCAAATGGGCGCGCCGGTAGGCCCGGCGGTCACGCGCGACACCTACCATTTCCTCACGGCCAAAGGCGGGGTGAGCTTTCCCCATTGGCTGATGCCGCCGCAAACCCAGACGCCCGGCGCGGTGATCGTCAGCCTTGGCGACCTCGTGCGCTGGCTGGGCGAACAGGCGCAGGCGCTGGGCGTCGATATTTTCCCCATGACCGCAGCCGTCGATGTTCTGCGCAGCCCCGATGGGCCGGTGCGAGGCATCATCACCGGCGATCTGGGGCGCGATCATGCGGGCAATCCCAAGCCGGGCTTTGCCGAGGGCATTGCGCTTGAAGCCAAATATACCCTGCTGGCGGAGGGGGCACGCGGCTCGCTCGCCAAGGCGGTGATCGGCGACTTTGCGCTCGCCAGCGAGCCGCAGAAATATGGGCTCGGGATCAAGGAAGTCTGGGAGATTTCAGCCGACCGGCACGAGCCCGGGCGGGTGGATCACTTCCTCGGCTTTCCGCTCGACAACAGCACGTCGGGCGGCGGCTTTGCTTATCACGCCGCCGACCGCAAGCTTTATCTGGGGCTGGTGGTGCATCTCGACTACGCCAACCCCACGCTTTCGCCCTTTGATGAGTTCGGGCGCTTCAAGACCCATCCTCAGATTGCGGCGCTCTTGGAAGGCGCGACGCGCCTCAGCTATGGCGCCCGGGCGCTGGCGACGGGTGGCTGGCAGTCGGTGCCGACGCTGGCGTTTCCCGGCGGTGGGCTGATCGGCTGTGCTGCCGGGTTCATGAACGCCCCGCGCCTCAAGGCCATCCATAATGCCATCCTGTCGGGGATGGGGGCGGCGGAAGCGGTGGGTGCCGCCATTGCAGCCGGGCGGCAGCATGATGCGATTGCCGATTTTGCCGACAAGATCATGGCGACCGGGATCGAGAACGAGCTGCGCGGCGTGCGCAATGTCAAGCCGCTCTGGTCGCGCTTTGGCACGGCCTTGGGTGTGGCAGCCGCAGGGGTGGAGATGTGGTCGAGCGCGCTCCTCGGACGCTCGCTGCTGGGCACGCTGCGCCACAAGGGAGCCGACTTTGCCGCAACCCGGCCGCTAAGCGAGGTAACGCCCAAGAGCTATGCGCGCCCCGACGGGCAAAAGGTGTTCGATCGCGCCGCGTCCGTGTTCCTCGCCAATCTCGCCCATGACGAGGACCAGCCCAATCATCTGCGCCTGGCTGATCCCAGCGTGCCGGTGCGCGTGAACCTGCCGCGTTATGGCGAGCCGGCGCCGCTATATTGCCCAGCCGGAGTTTATGAGCTCGACAAGACGGGAGCCGAGCCGGTGTTTCGCATTCATCCGGCCAACTGCGTGCACTGCAAGACGTGCGACATCAAGGATCCCGCGCAAAACATCACCTGGGTTCCGCCCGAAGGGGGCAGCGGGCCCAATTACAGCGGAATGTGACTGGCCAGCCGGACGGCCGCACTTGCGGCGCGGTCCCAAAACCGCCAATCTTGCCGCCCAGAACTGGGCCTGTTCGGCCAAGGGAGATCCAAGCCTCGTGTCATTGCTATCCAATCGTCTGGCGCGCCCCGCCTTTGTTGTGTTGATGCTGACCGGTCTCGTGGTTCCCCTGGCGGCCCAGACGGCTCCCACCTCCACGCTCGACATGCTCTCCCTGTTCCGCCCCAGCGTGACCGGCTCGTACCTTGCCGGCCAGGGCGCGCTGAAGGATCTGCGCACGGAAGAAGCAGCGCGCTATTTCAGCGATGCGGCCAAGGCCGATTGGGACAACCCGGTCATGGTGGAGCGCGCCTTTATCGGCCTCGCCGCCGACGGGCAGATCGGGGAAGCCGCTTCCACCGCGCGGCATCTGCTTGAGCTCGACCCGGGCAACCAACTGGCCGAACTGGTGCTCGCGACCGAAGCGCTCAAGGAGCGCCGCTATCGCGCCGCCGACCGCATGCTGGCCTCGGTGAGCCAGGACAGTTTTGTGGGGATCACCGCGGGCATTTTGCGCGCCTGGGCGATGGTTGGGGACAATCGCGTCAAGGAAGCCGACAAGCTGCTCGATGGCCTGGGGCAGGGGGGACTTGAGGATTTCCTCGTCTTCCATCGCGCCCTGATGGCGGAAGCCGCCGGCGACAACGACAAGGCCATCCGCTATGCCGGCCAGGCTTTTGATGCCGAGCCGGGCGTGGCGCGGATCGTTGAAGTTTATGCCCGCGTGCTCGCCAATGCCGGCGAGTTCGAGCAGGCCAAGGCGGCGATCGCCAAGTTCCAGGATGCCGGGCTGAGCCACCCCGTCGTCACCATCGTCAAGGAAGCGGT
>JAQSXP010000335.1 GCA_029256605.1 Devosia sp.
AGCAGACTACGACGGGTAATCATCATGTAGTTTTCCTCCCAGTTTGGCCGCTGTTGCGCGACCAGTGGCTTGAGCCACGAACCATGATAGTTGACCAAATAATCTTGCGACGTCAATGCAGCTAATTAGTGCTAACTGGCTGATATACTTATAATATTTCACGACACGCACCTGCGCCCGGAGCACGGCCGGAACCTGCGACTACCCCCCTTGAATTTCCTGCCGGGCTCCCCTCTGCTGCTTCAGTTCACGGCAAAACCCGCATCTATCGGCATGGCCACGCCATTGATCATGGCTGCCGCGTCGCTGAGTAAAAACAGGATCACGGATGCGACCTCTTCGGGCTGCACGAACCGCCCGAGGGGCATGCGCCGCAGCATGGGATCAGCCTTGGCGGGATCGCTCCAGGCCTTGACGGCCATGGGCGTCAGCGTGATCGCCGGATTAACGGTGTTGACGCGGATGCCATGGCGGCCCAGTTCGTTGGCCATGACGCGGCTCATGGCATCGAGGGCACCCTTGCTGGCGCAGTAAGCAGCGTGATCGGCCCAGCCCATCCATGCGGCATTGCTCGAGACATTGACAATGGCGCCGCCGAGGCCGCGGCTGATGCGATCGCGCGCATATTCCTGGGCAAGCAGCATCGGGGCGCGCAGGTTGACGGCCATGAGTTGCTCGAGGCTGTCGACGCTGGTTTCGAGGAAGCTTTCGAGGATGGTGGTGCCGGCATTGTTGACGAGATAGTCGACCGGTCCACCTGCATGGGCCGCGGCGACAGTAGCCTCAGGGTCGGACAAGTCCACCACGACCCGCGTGCAGCCAATTTCCTCGACGAGGCTATCCAGGTCAGACTCGGTGCGGCTGAGCGCCACGACATGGGCGCCCGCCTTGGCGAGCATAAGAGCGGTGGACCGGCCGATACCCTTGCCCGCACCACTGACCAGAACTGATTTGCCTTCAAGCGACATGGCTAACGCGTACTCCGTCCATCTGATTGACTGTGCTGCCTAAGATGAAGCTGGCGCAGCGATCGCCCAGCATCATGGCCGGGGCGGCGGTGTTGCCGGCATTGATGGTGGGGCATGCTGACATATCAGCGACACGCAGATTGTCGATACCGCGCACCTGCATCTGGGCATCGAGGACGGCCAATGGATCGCCATCAGGCCCCATGCGACAGGTACCGGCGGGGTGGTAATTGGTCTTGACCATGCGCTTGCAATGGGTCGCCAGCGCTTCGTCGCTCCAATCGGCTGGATCAGGGCGCAGGATCTTGTCGACGCGCGAGCCAAGGGGGCCGTTCTGGAAGGCGCGCAGGAAAAAGCGCTGCCCGGCGATCATGGTGGCCATGTCGTCGGGGTGCTTGAGCAGATGGGGCGACACCACAGGCATATCGGCGGGATTGGCGGACCGCAGCTTCACGAAGCCGCGGGATTTCGGCTTGGTGACGACCGTGGTGACAGTGACGCCATGGGTCGGCGCGATGAGCTTGAGCAGGTCGCGGTCGAGATAAACAAAGGGAACGCAGAAGGCCTGGATGCTGGGCTCGGCCTCAGGGTCGATGGGATTGACGAAGGCACCGGCTTCGACGCCCGCCGAGGTCACCATGCCCGAGCCAAGAACCTTGAACTGGAGGCCATGCATCAGCATGCGCCAGCCATCGGTGTGGCCGAAATAGCCATAGGGGCCATTGAAGTGCGCGAGGATCGGCACTTCGGGATGATCGATGAGGTTCTGGCCGACTCCGGGCGCATCGAGGGTGACGGAAAGTCCGTGCCCGCGCAGGTCATCGGCGGGGCCGATGCCCGAGAGCATCAGCAGCTTGGGAGAAACCAGCGCCCCCGAGCAGACGATGATATCGGCGGCGGAATGGGCGGTGTGCTCGCCCGAGTTGTCGGCGTAAACGACGGAGGTCGCCCGCTCCTTGTCGATGACGAGGCGCTGTACGGCGGTGTTGAGCTTGACGGTCAGGCGGGGATGCTTGAGCAGTGGCTCGATGAAAGCGTAAGCGGCGCTGGAGCGTTTGCCGCGCCGGTTCATGAACTGGTAGAAGCCGACGCCGGTCTGGCGGGGGCCGTTGAAATCGGGATTGAAGGGGACGCCCAGCCCCTGCATGGTTTGCACAAACCAGCGCGACACATCATCGATGTGGCCGGGATCGGACACGAGCAGCGGGCCGCTATCGTTGTGGCGCTCGTCGAAAAAGCGGTTATTGCCTTCCATGCCGCGGAAATGGGGGAGCACATGCTCCCAATCCCAGCGCACTCCGGCATTGTTGCCGCGCAAGAGCTCGTCCCAGGCGTTATAGTCGGATGGACGGCCGCGCATATAGACCTGGGCGTTCACCGAAGTGCCGCCACCCAGCACATTGCCCTGGCTGATCTCATGGACGCGCCCGTCCAGATGCTCCTGAGGCGTCGTGGCGTGATAGCGCATGAATTTGGAGCCGTTGATCATCTTGAAGATGCCCGGCGGCATATCGAGCAGCGGATGATGGTGGGAGTGCCCGGCTTCGAGAAGCAGCACCCGGCGCCCGGCCTCGACCAGCCGCGCGGCCGCCACGCAGCCCGACGCGCCCCCGCCCACAACGATATGATCGTATTCCTGCGTCACGCTTGGTGGTCCTCCTTGGGTGGCGGGCGTTCTCTCTTGGTGGAGTTCAGCCCTGGTCGAATGTTCCTCGTACATATTCCCAGGCGGCGGTCAGGTGGCCGTTGAGGGCGCGTTCGGCCCCTTCCGGGTCACGTTCGGCAATGGCCTGGTAGATTTCGCGGTGGCTGAGCCAATTGGTGCGGTTGCGCTCCGAGGAGCGATCCATTCGCTCCCAATGCGGGCGCAGCCAGCCGGTGAAGGCGCGATGGATCGAGGGCATCACCGGATTGCGCGGCAGCTCATAAAAGACGGCATGAAAGGCCATGTCGGTGCGGTAGAATTCA
>JAQSXP010000336.1 GCA_029256605.1 Devosia sp.
AGGAGGGTGACCACCGTGTCGCGGAAATCGGTGTCGTTCTCGACCTTGAAGCTCAGCGCCTGCATCGGATCGGTGACGACGCGGGTGAGGCGGGCGGTATCGAGCACGCCTTCTTCGAGGTCGAACTGCCAGCTCCGGTTCTGCTTGGCCATGAGGCGGCGCTGCAGCTTGTTGGCGAGGCGCGCCACGGCGCCAGCGAGGTTTTCGAGCTGCTTGTCGAGGAGCGCGCGCAACTGGTCGAGCTCGTCGGGCGGACAGAGTTCGGCCGCCTTGACGATCTCATCATATTTGGTGGTGAAGACCTTGTAGTTGAACTGGTTGGTCAGCTGCGTGCCGGCGTCCTTGCCGGGGGGCGGCATGGGGGCGTCCTCGCCGGCCTGGGCGGCAGCGTCCTCGTCGACATCGGCCATATCGGACTCAAGGCCCTCGACATCGCCGGTTTCTTCCGATTCCCCGGCAGCCTCTTCCTGCTGGCTGTCGGTCTGCTCGTTTTCGCCTTCGCCCTGTTCGGGCGATTCATCGGAACCCTGGGCCTGGTCGGGCTGGCCCTCGTCTTCGCCGCTCTCGTCGGCGTCGCTGGGGTCTTCCACTTCGCTTTCGGGCACGAGATTGAGGTCGCGCAGCAGCGCCTTGGCGGCCTTGCCGAACTCGTTCTGATCCTCAAAGCGGGTGAGGAGCGTCGCGAGGGACGTTCCGGCCTTGCTTTCGATTTCGCTGCGCCACAGATCGACCAGCGCATGGCCCGAGGGTGGCACGGGCACGCCGGCGAGCTTTTCGCGCAGCAAGAGGCCAAGGGCCTCGGCGATGGGCGCATCGTCGCGGGCGGTGACCTCGGCGAAATTGGCGCGGAACAGGCGATCCTCGAGCATTTCCCCGATATTGCCGACCATGCCGGGCATGCGCACGCAGCCCAGCGCCTCGACGCGCGCCTGCTCGAGCGCATCAAAGGCGGCGCGGGCCTGCGGGTCCATGGGGGAGCGCTTGCGGTGCGCTTCGGGATCGTGGCTCGCGAGCCGCATCGCCATGGCATCGCCCTGCCCGCGGGCAATGGCAATGTCGCGCCGGGTCGGCAGGCGGGGCAGATTGGCGAGGCGCGCCTTGTCGGCCGTCAGCAGCGGGCGGTCGGCGGTGAAGGTGACCTCAAGATCGCTCTTGCCCCCGATGGCGCGCACGGTGGCGCCCATGGCTGTCTTGAAAGCCAAGGTTTGATCGGGCTTGTTGGCTTTGCTGCGGGGCGATTGTGCCATGCTCATCCGGTCCGGGCTTGCGCCCAAGGTGCGGCGACCTCGTGGATCGACAGGCTCGCCATGAGGTCCAGGGGAAAGTCGCAGAAGTCTCGAAAGACCTCACCCTGAGCCTATCCAAGGGTGAGGCCGTGCAGCGCGATCAGGCCGTGACGGCCAGGTTCGCGGAGCTTTCGGGCAGGTCTTCGCCAAACACGCGCTGGTAGAACTCGGCGACCACGGGGCGTTCGAGCTCGTCGCATTTGTTGAGGAAGGTGAGGCGGAAGGCAAAGCCGACATCGCCGCCAAAGATCTGGGTGTTTTCGGCCCAGGTGATGACGGTACGCGGGCTCATCACGGTGGACAGATCGCCATTGATGAAGGCCTGGCGGGTGAGATCGGCCAGCCGCACCATGTTGGACACGAGCTTCTTGCCGCGATCGTTTTCGCTCAGCGTTTTGTTCTTGGCCAGAACAATGCCGACTTCCTTGTCATGGGGCAGGTAGTTGAGCGTCGTCACGAGGCTCCAGCGGTCCATCTGGCCCTGATTGATCTGCTGGGTGCCGTGATAAAGGCCCGAAGTGTCGCCCAGACCAATGGTGTTGGTGGTCGCAAACAGCCGGAATGCCGGGTGCGGGATGATCACGCGGTTCTGGTCGAGCAGCGTCAGGCGGCCCGCGACTTCGAGCACGCGCTGGATCACGAACATCACGTCGGGGCGCCCCGCGTCATATTCGTCGAACACGAGAGCGACATTGTTCTGCACCGCCCAAGGGAGGATGCCGTCGCGGAACTCGGTGATCTGCTTGCCGTCCTTGAGCACGATCGCGTCCTTGCCGACAAGATCGATACGCGAAACGTGGCTGTCGAGATTGACGCGTACCAGCGGCCAGTTGAGGCGGGCCGCGACCTGCTCGATATGGGTGGATTTGCCGGTGCCGTGATAGCCCTGCACCATGACGCGGCGATTGAAGGCAAAGCCAGCCAGGATCGCGAGCGTGGTGTTGCGGTCAAACAGGTAGTCGGGATCGACCGGGGGCACATGCTCGGTGCGCTGGGCGTAACCGGGCACCGTCAGGTCGGTGTCGATGCCGAAAAGATCCCGGGCCTGGTATTGGGTGTCCGGCAGGTTGGAAAATTCACTCATGGCGGGCTCTTGGGCAGTGGAACGGCAAAGAAAGGATGCGGCGGCTCTATAGCAGCATTGCGCCCGAGGCGGTAGCCCGGGGCGGTGCGAACTACTTGGCCACGAACCCCCCTTTCTTGAGGTGGGAATAGGCCGCGATAATTGTGCGCAGCCGCTCTTCGGAAGACTTGTCGCCCCCATTGGCATCGGGGTGGTGAATCTTAACCAGCGTCTTGTAAGCCCGCTTGATCTCGTCCGATTTCGGCGGCCCGATGATCCCCAGGGTTTCAAGGGCGCGCTTGTCGAGCTCGTTGGTGGGCTTGACGCGTTCGGCCGCCGGGGTCTGGGCCTGGCGGTGGCGATAGCGGGCAAAGACGCCAAAGGGGTCGCCATATTTGTCGCCGGGCCGGATGCCGGCCGTGCTCGCGGTGCGCGATGTGCGCATGCCGGGCTGGCCCGTGGCAAAGCTCGATCGGCTTTCGGCCTTGGGCGGGGCGTGGAGCGCTTCTTCGAGCGCGTCCTTTTCCATGCCGGCGAAGAAGTTGAAGGCCGTGTTGTAGTGACGGACATGCTGCAGGCAG
>JAQSXP010000337.1 GCA_029256605.1 Devosia sp.
CGCCGTGCTCGGGCGCAATGGGGTCGGAAAATCCTCGACCCTGCGCGCCATCTCGGGGATCAACAATATTACCGCAGGCTCGATCACCCTGGGCGACGAACTGCTGCGCAAATCCCCGCCCTACAAGCGCGCGCGGCTGGGGCTCGGCTATGTGCCGCAGGGGCGGGAAATTTTTCCGCTACTCACCGTGCGGGAAAACCTTGAAACCGGATTTGCGAGCGTTCCCCGCGCGGAACGCACCATTCCAGATTACATCTTCGAGCTGTTCCCGGTGCTCAAATCCATGCTCAACCGGCGGGGCGGGGATTTGTCAGGGGGCCAGCAGCAGCAACTGGCCATCGGGCGCGCGCTAGTGACCCGGCCCAAAGTGCTGGTGCTCGATGAACCAACCGAAGGCATTCAGCCTTCGATCATCAAGGATATCGGCCGCGCCCTGCAGTTCCTGCGTGACGAAAAGGGCATGACCATCCTGCTCGTCGAGCAGTTCTTGGATTTTTGCCGGGAGATTGCCGATGACATCTATGTCATGGACCGGGGGGAGATCCAGCATGCCGGACCCGCAAGCGATCTCGACCGCCCCGAGGTGCGCCGGCACCTTATGGTCTAAACCAAAACGCCCGGCATGGCCGGGCGTTCGAGCAGTATCTTGCAGTGCTTACTCGCCGAGACCGGCAGCTTCGCACTGTTCCAGGGTGATGGAATCGAGATCGATATCAATGCCGGCATTTTCGACTTCATTGGCAGCCGGAGGATTCTCGACCTGGGGGGTCGAATCTGCACCGGCACCAGGCGTGGACTCCGTAGCGCCGTCGCCGTCGTCGGAAGCACTATCTTCGGTCAGCGATTCGGTCGAAGCAGCGGTCACCAGCTGCGCGCAGCGCTGCTGCACAGCATCCAGCTCTGAGCCGGTCAGCTCAACACCGTTGAACATGGTCTGCGCGAAGGCGGAGCCAGAAAAGGTCATGGCGGAGACAAGTGCAACGGCCGAAAGCAGAGACTTTGTACGCATGCAAGGTTCCTCTTTATTTTTTGTGCTGTAAGAGCATGTGCTCATCCAAAGAACGCCGATCCCCGCAAATCGTTGCTCGCCCCATTCAACTGTCACGATGAAGCATTCGCCGATTATAGACCTGCCTCATACACCATTGCAGCGCGCGCGCGGCGCCGGCCGGCTCGGCACCAAGGAGCGTGCCGGGGCGACGCGGATCGACACGCTGTTCCAGGAAGGCTGCGCCAAGATCCGCCTGCCCAACACTCATGGGCCGCATCTGGAAGCGGTGTTGATCAACACCGCGGGGGGCCTCACCGGGGGCGACCAGATGGCGTGGACGGCGCAGTTGGCCCCTGAGGGCAAGCTGCTGCTGACCACTCAGGCCTGCGAACGCATCTATCGCTCCATCGGCGGCGCGGCGCAGGTGCAAACCCGGCTCGAAGTGGGCGCGGGTGCGCATCTCGACTGGATGCCCCAGGAGACCATTCTGTTCGAGCACAGCGCCCTGCAGCGCCGCATCGATATCGACCTCGCCCCCGGCGCCACACTGACGGCAGTGGAAGCCGTGCTGCTCGGGCGCGACGCCATGGGGGAAACCGCCGCCCATGCCACCCTCAACGATCAGTGGCGCGTGCGGCGCGAGGGTCGGCTCATCCATGCCGAAGCCAACCGGCTGACCGCTGAAGCCTTGCCACGTGAGGGCTTGTCGCTGCTCGCAGGCAATCGCGCCTTTGCCACCATTCTCCATGTTGCAACCAGCGCCGATGCCGCCGAAGCCCAGCTTTCCCGCATCCGCCCGTCCTTGGCCGATCTCGGCGGCACCATGGCGGCGAGCGTCGTGGGCGAGCGGCTGGTGATCCGCGCGCTCGCTCCCGGCGGGCTTGCGTTGCGGCGCCAAATTGTTCCACTTCTGGCCCAGCTCTCCGGCACCGGCAGCGTGCCGCGCCTGTGGCATCTATAGGACAACAGATGAACCTGACCCCGCGTGAAAAAGACAAGTTGCTGATCTCCATGGCCGCGATCGTCGCCCGCCGGCGACTCGAGCGCGGCGTCAAGCTCAACCATCCCGAAGCTATCGCCCTCATCACCGACTTCGTGGTGGAAGGCGCCCGCGATGGCCGCGCGGTGGCCGAGCTGATGGAAGCGGGCGCCCATGTGGTCAGCCGCGAGCAGGTGATGGAGGGGATTGCCGAGATGATCCACGACATCCAGGTGGAAGCGACCTTCCCCGACGGCACCAAGCTGGTTACCGTCCACCAACCGATCCGCTGAGCCGAATCCCGGCGGCAGCGCATGAACCAACAGGTCCGTCCATGATCCCAGGTGAAATCATCACCCAGCCCGGCGAGATCGAGCTCAATGCCGGCGCGCCCGTAACCGTGCTCGAAGTGGCCAATACCGGCGATCGCCCGGTGCAGGTCGGCTCGCACTACCACTTCTATGAAACCAATGCCGGCCTGCGGTTTCACCGTGAGCAGGCCCGCGGCATGCGGCTCGATATCGCGGCGGGCACGGCGGTGCGCTTTGAGCCCGGCCAGACCCGCGAGGTCAGGCTGATCCCGCTCGGGGGCGATCGGCAGGTCTATGGATTCCGCGGGCTGATTGGAGGCGCATTGTGAGCGAAACGGAAGCGGGACAACGCGAAGAGTTCAAGCAGCGCCTGGCGGCCGTCATGGCCGACCTTAACGGGGACGGCATCCGCAGTGCGCCCGCCATGCTGACGCTGGGTCATCTCGCCCATGGCATAGCCGAGGAGTTGCGGGTGGCAAGCTGGCCCAAGGCGAAAGCGACCATGAACATGCGCTTCGTGCGGGCCCTGCTGAGCGATTTCGGCACGCATATGGAAGCGCATCAGCGCGCCGGCCGGATCAACCAGGCCTATGCCATCCAGGCGCTGTCCATGTCGATCCTCGCGCGCAGCCA
>JAQSXP010000338.1 GCA_029256605.1 Devosia sp.
AACCGCAGCCATCACCTGCTCGCGGGAGTCTGCGCGCACTGGCTTGTCTCCCGAAAGCACATTGGACACCGTCGCGACGGAAACACCCGCGCGCTTGGCAACGTCCTTCATGGTGACGTTCGTCTTGATCTCCACCCTCCCCGGCGGGCCCTCGTTGGGGCTAAACTAAAAACGATTTACGTAAATCGTTTCATGCACCCGTGGGCGTGTCAAGGAGGCTTGTGAGGGGCTCTTCTTCGCGTGCTTTGGCGTGATGGCAGTCGCCGCTACGGCTGCGCCTCGGCCCCCGCAGCGAGCGCCTCCGCTTCCTAGGCGCGGTTCTGAAACCCCAGGCGCTCGGCTTCGAGCTCCTGCAAAATGCCGATGAGCTGAGCGTCGGCAGTTTTGGCTTGAAGGGCGCTTTCCAGGGTGGATACTTGCTGCACCTCTAGGAACTGCACGGCAAAGCCGCCGCGGGTGACCCGCACGACCTGGGCGCCGATGGCGCCGATCGCCAGATAGTCGCCCACGCCCAGCGCGACAAAGGTCAGCACCACCGCACCCGAGGCGGAAACATTGGCAATGCGGCAACGAGTCTGCCGGCCATCGGGCAGAAAGATCAGGGCTTGCGTATTGAGCGGCACAAAGCGTGGATGGGCCCGCAATTCCGCCCGGTCATCCTCCGCCGTTGAACTTGACCGCCGGTCCCCGAACAAGGGCGCAAAGCGGGCATGTGAGCGCGGTGTGGCGAGCGTGCTGTGCACCGCCGCCCCGCCCAGATAATTGAATTGCGCGGCATAGGCGGCCTCGGCCTTGCCGATCGTATTGGCGCCGTAAGCAAAGCTGGCCAGACCCGCCAGCCGCGCTTCGCGCCCGAACCGCTCGAGCTCGCTTGCCATTTGCAGGTTTTCCCCCTCCGCTTCCCCCAGCGAGATGGACAAGCCCCAAGTGGCGCCACGAACGCCATCGTTCAACCGCGGGTCCCAGGGCGCCACCTGCAGCACCACCCGCTCGGTGATTTCCCGCGCGGTTTGCACCACTTTGAGCAGGTCGGACGCACTGGCCAGCGAGGGGACGCCAATCACGTCGAGCAAGAGGAACTTGCGATAAGGCGGCGGCAGCGCTGCGCCCAACTCGATGAACTCGGGAGGCGCCGCGAGGAGGGTCTGGAACTGCACTGGTACCATGACGCTGGCCTGCTTGATGTCGCCCAGCGCCTGATGCAGTCCTTCCACCGATTTGGCGAACAGCACGCAATCGAGATTGGCCAAAGCCTCGATTAACTCGTCACGGGTTTCAAGCGCCGTGAGATGCTCAGCGGCAGCCGTGCCGACCCAGCTATCGAGCACGCTACGATTGATGGTCTTGCCAAATGCGCGGCTGGGCCAAAGCGGCTGAAACAGCGCACTGGCATATCGCAGCGCAGTGATGCGGTGCCGCTTGGCTACGCGGTCGCTGACCTGGTCGCGAATATCAAGGAGGCTCGCATGCAGCGCCGCCAGCGGATCGGCTGGCTCGGTAAAGGACTTAGCGTCAACCGAAGCGGCAAAGCTTTCGATCGACACCATCGAGGCGCCATGTTGCAGTTCGAGCCGGATCCTTTCCTCGATCCGGGCCGCAATGCGCTGGACCTGGAAATGGGCAAAGGCCTCGTCCTGCGTTTCAAAGCACACCTGGAATGCGCCATTGGGCAGGAGCTGGAACACATCCTGTGGTCCCAAGAACTGCCGCAGCACTTCCTCAGCAATCGCGGTGGCGCGGTCGGCCAGCGTGTTCCATTCCTGGCCAAGCCGCGCGCGGATTTCATCGAGCCCCACCAGCAGCACGCAACCGGCCATCACTGCGCTCGATTTGCGTGCGCGAATTCGGCTCACAAGACCGGCGACGTCGTTGTCGCCCGGCGCCGTCACGACCGCGGCCGCTGGCGCGCCCGGGCCTTTGCTCTTGATGAATAGGTCCCGGACGCGCTTGAGGAGATAATCAGTGCGCAAGATGATGCCTTGTTGCTGGGCAGTCTCCAAACCGGAAAGAGGTTCAGCTGGCGCCGTAACACTCGCTTGAACACGCCAGGGCTTTACAAAGCATTAACCGAACCCCCGTCTTGGCTTTTGCAACGTTCACAAAGCATATTGTCCAGACTCGGGCTGTCCAACGAAGCGCTTATTGTCCGCCTCGCATCTGCTATGGAGACGCCGACTGACGCGACCCAGGAGCCTCCAAGCAGATGAACATTTCCCTATCGGTGACGGCCGATCCCAGCGCGGCCGAGCTCCAGGCAATCAGCGCCGGTCTCTCCGCCTTCAACGAGGCCGATGTCGGGCCGGCGGACCGGCGGCCGCTGGCCGTGCTGGTGAAGGACGCTGCTGGCATGCTGGTGGGCGGCCTTTCCGGCTACACCGCCTGGGGCTGGCTTTACGTGCAGTGGCTTTGGCTGGACCAGGGCCAGCGCGGTCAGGGTCTTGCCGCCCGCATGCTGGAAGCAGCGGAAGCCGAGGCGCGCAGCCGCGGCTGCAGTGGCGCCTACATCGACACGTTCAACCCAGTTGCGCTCAAGGTCTATCGGCGCGCCGGCTACGAGCCGTTTGGTGAATTGCCCAACTTTCCGCCGGGCCGCACCCGCACCTTCCTGCAAAAGCGGCTTTAGCCGGCGATCTGCCCACCCGTCAGGGGGTGCGGCGCTCCCGTCGTCGTGGGGAAGCTGATCGGCAGGCGGCGCAACACTCGCGCCGCGAGGAAGGCGAAGCACTCCGCTTCTACCGCATCGCCGCGCCAGCCTACTGCTTCCGCCTTCGCCGCTTCCACCCCGGCGCGCTCGGCCAGCATTGCCATGATGGTGGGATTGTGCCGCCCGCCGCCGCAAACGACGAGCTTGCTGGGGCGCTGCGGCAAGAGGTCCAGCGCCTTGCCCACCGCCGCGCAGGTG